>JAQTVU010000034.1 GCA_028706695.1 Mycobacterium sp. | reverse complement strand
CGTTCCGAAGGGTGGTGCCGCGGCGTCGATTTCGGGATTGGCGCCAAAGTTTTGCACCGTGCCAGCCGGAGGCTCATAGAGACGGCCTACGGGGAAGATATTCGGATTCCGCTTCCGCTTGTCCTTCTCGCCTTTGCCGTGCATGGGCATCATGGGCATCATCGGCATCCGCGCCCCCGCTGCAGTGGCCGGGGCGGCGGCCGGCGCGATCGGTCCGGTGCCTTGAACGAGTGCCGGCGAGGTTGTCATCGGAGTCACGGGCTCTTCGAGGCCGGCGGGGATCGTCCCGGCGCCGGCGTCACCTGCTGCGCCGAGGCCGTCCGCGAGACCGGCACCGGCCGCGTTCAGCGCGTCGCTGGCGGCGTGTGAGGCGGCCTGAGTGGCGGCCTGGCTGGCCATTTGGCTGACCTGCTGCACTACTTGATTCATTGCCTGGTTGAGCTGGTTAACCATTTGGCTGATCTGCTGGCTGGCTTGCTGACCGAACTGCGCGCCCTCCTGCAGCAGCTCCTGCATGATCTGCTGCATCTGCTGATCGGTCTGGTCGCTGTTCAGCATGTCTTTGGCTTCAGACTGCGCATCTGTGTCGATCGACTCCGGATCCATTTTGTCGATCGACTCCGGATCCATCGGATCCTGGCTCGCCGCCTTCACCAGCCCGGCGTTCTGCGAATCGATACCCTCAAGGTCCTGAAGAGCGCCCTTCACGTACTGGTCATTGCCGTTGGCGTCGTTGTTGATCTGCGGGGGAGCTGTTGCTAGTTGGCCATGCCAGTCGGCCATCTTGCCGGTCGCGATCTGCCCGTGTGGGCTGTTAGCCCCCGGTGGGGTGAACCCGTTCAAACCGCCCTGCCCGGCCTGGCCGGCGTTCGCCCCATCCTGAGCCAGCTGCCGCGAGCCCCCCACGAACTCGGGAATGTTGAAGTACGCACCACCTGGACCCGCCATGTACCAAGCCTAACGCTACAAACCGCTGCTCACGCGCCAGATGCACGCGTGATCGAGCAGCCAAACGACGGAAACCCAGTAGCCAACCGGCACTAGCAGAGAGGTCCCCCAAAAATGAACCAATTAGCAGACCTGCTCAACGCACCAAAATCGCAGTACCATCAGGCTATGGAGGCGCAGACACAGCCGCAGCAACCCGGCCAACACCCGGTCGGGCTCGCGCAGCCGCCGCAACCGTACCCGCAGCCCCCGCCTTACCCGGGCTACCCGCCGCCGCAAAGCCGGCGGTGGATGCCCTACGCCACCCTGGCCGCAATCGTCCTCGCCGGAGCGCTGATCGCAGTCGCCATCGTGATCGCCGGCGGCGAGAAGTCTCACCAGGCCGCGCCCAGCGCCCCGACGCGATCCGCTTCGGTGCCAACCGACTCCACCCAGACCTGCAAGGCCTGGCGTGCTGCTGACGCTGCGATGGGAACGATCCCCGCACTGCCGGAGGGCTGGGATTGGAACACGACGGGCATTGACACGTTGATCGCTAATCAAAAAGGGGCGATCGAGAAAACCCTCAGCATCTTTGAGTCGAAGATTGGGGCGAATGACCCGCAGCAAGTCGTAGAGGCCGCCAAGGGTTATATCGCAACGAAGCGGACCGACTTGAACAAATTGACGGATCACACCATCACCGAAGCGGACGACGCCGCGGTCGAATCGAGCCTGGCGACGCTGCAGCAGCTTTGCACGAAGTGAGGCCTAGACCCTTTGCCTCCCAAACCGCCAGGGCCGAACTCCGATGAGATCTGCGGCAACTACTACGAAGAGCAGATGGACCCAGCCCACTTGCTCTCCATGGCTAGAGATCTCGCGCAGGCCGGCACCCAAATCCTAGCGACGGCCGAGGAAGGCCCAGCAAAGATTGCGACCCAGCTCGCGCCCCACGGCCAAGGTGTGTTGGCGACATCCCTCATCTCGAAGTGGACTCAGTTCTTCGCGCAGTTACACCTACCGGCAGCCCAATTCACCGCCGCCAGCGCAGGTGTCACTGCGATCGCGGGAATCATCAACGCGACGTCGATAGAACAAGCCAACGTCGTGGCAAGTGCCGAAGAGATCATCGCCGACCTCCAGGCAGCCCGTCCGGTGCTCGAGTTCTTCGGAATCGACGTCGATCAAGAGATCCAAGCTGTCAAAGAGCAAGCCCAACAACTTGTTGCATCGCTGAGCGGCGCAGCCGCCACCCAAATCGGCGCCGTACCCGGCCCTGAATTCGCAGGTGGGATTCCGGGTGGGAAAGGCGGCGCCGGCGGACAGGGGGGTAGGCCGGGCGGGGGCGGTGCGAGCCATGGTGGTAGCGGTTTCGGACACGGGGGCGGGAAAGGTGGCGCTGGCGGGCAGGGCGGTAAACCGGGCGCCGGCGGCTCGAGCCATGGTGGTAGCGGTTTCGGTCATGGGCCAGGACAGGGCACGCATGGCTTGGGTAACAGCACCCATGGTGGTAGCGGGTTCGGTCACGGTGGTGGACCTAGCAACGCTGGTGGCGGTTCGAGTCACGGAGGCAGCGGCTTCGGCGCCCTTCCAGCAGCTCATGTCGGCCCGTCCGGCGGAAGCGGCTTTGGCGGCGGCGGTATGCCGGGAGGCGGAGGAATGCCTAGCGGTGGTGGTATGCCTGGTGGCGGTCCGGTGTCGCCGGCGGCTGGGGGCGGTGGTGGTTTCGGCGGGTCGGGCGCTGGCGGCGGTTTCGGTAGCGGCGCCCCAGGTGGGGGCCAGCCGGGCTTCGCACCCGTCCAGGCCCCAGCGAGCGCACCCTCAACTATTGTGGCGCCCGCGCCGGTAACGGCTGTGCCGGCGGCGAGTCTGGTGGGCGCGCCGGCAGCGGTGACGCCGGCTATGGCCGGGCCTATAGTGGCTGGGGTTGCGCCTCTGTCGAACATTGCGTCGGTCGCTACGGCGCCTGCGATGGCGCCGATCGGCGCGACCGGTCCCATTACAACTGCGGTCACTACAAGCGCGTTCACAACGGGGGCCGTTCCGCCGCCCCCGTCAATTCCGAGCTTGCCGCCGGTCGCTCTGATGGCCCCGGCCGCACCCGCCTCTGCGCCACCCCCGATGCCGGCGCAGAGTGCCGGTGGAGCGCCGATGGTAGCCACTCCGGGACTGCCTCAGGCGATTCCCGGCGCACCGCCTGCTGGGGCGCACTCGGGCCCTAACGCCGGTCACGCACCAGGGGAGCAACATACGAACGGTCCACCGGCCGGTGTGCCGACAGCGGCTCCGGTGATTTCTGAGGACGCGCGGTTGGCATCGGCCTCGACACCTCTTGTGGCGGCGGCTGACCTTGGGGTCGCGCCGGTCTTCGGTTTTCAGCCGATCGGCGACTTGATCGACTCTTCTCCGTTGAGCCCCCTGGCCGCTGTCCAGAATGTGATCGAAGCGGCTGGCGGTGGTGCGGCGGTTGGTTGGGCGTCAGGCATGATCGTGACTGGTGGTAAGTCGCAGATCGTGATTACGACCGACCGAGGTCGCAGCTGGCTTCCCGAAGGCGTCATTTTGCCTGAGGACGTTGCGTTCCCTTGGAATCATCCGGACTCCGGAAAATGGGCTGGACTGCTTGATCCCGCACGCGTGATTGTGGAATACGCCGCCGCGGTTGGTGGGAAACTGACCGCTCTCGCTTCCACTCGGTCGAGTTCGCCTGGGGTGGCGGCTGGCGTGCCGTTTGCGATCGTCGATCCGAGTAAACGCGCGCACGCCGAGAAGATTGATGGAGACATTGCGAATCGCGTCAACCATCATGTGGAGGCGCACTATCAACGGCTGGCTAAGGGTGTTGCGCACGAAAAGCAGCGCAGGCAGGCGCGCAACCTCGCTCGAGCTGCCTGCACCATCGCGTTCAAGCTCGCTGGCGCGAGCGAGCATCGCGACAATGTCAACGCCGCCCTCAACAATGCCGATTTGGGCGAGCATCAGATTGTGTCAGCGGTCAGCGTCGATGAGTGGAACAGTCTGCGCGTCGAGCACGAAACCGTGTGCGCAAAGGAGCATCTATTGCGCGAGGATGTGCGTGACGTTCCCGTCGGTGAGCTCGACACCAGAGGCGGCCGCTGCCACGACCTTCTTGTGACGGCGTACTCGATCGAGGCGCTTCTTGCGGTGCAGCATCAGACCACCAGTGGTGCGCTTGAAGGAGCGCTCTACGCGTGGTCCATGGTGCGTACCGCCTCTCCGGCCGCCGCAGCTGTGGCCGCTGAACTCAAGGGCGAATAGACAGCATGAGCGTTGATGATCGCGTGCTAATCGCTGAGGCTTATGCGGAGTATCTGAGCGCGCTTGAAGCGGCGTTCGGTATTCGTGCCGTCGTCGTCAGACATTCGGATTATCACTATGATTGGCCGGGTCCGCCTCACCGTTACCACGTCCACGGGGCGTTAGAGGGCGGACTCGTCATCGAAGCGTGGGAGCATGCGGGGCGCGGCCGCGGTTATGGGTTGCATGCAGACCGTGGCGACAATCCAGGTTACTGGGAAGCCACGTTGCATCATTGGACGCCAACGGAATTCGGCAGCGTGGCGAGGAACCGGGGAATTGAAACAAAGCTTTACAGTGTGGGATCGGTCTGTGTCAAGAACCGCAGTGCCCAGGGGCTCGTTAATGCAGTCGCAGAGGTGTTGCGACGCTACGCCGCCGTCAGGGTCCCGGAAAGGTTGGTGCGCGGCTTCCTGACCTCGGGATTTATCACCCTGTGGTCGGCGTGGCTGCTGTGACGGGTGTGACCAACGGATTTGGATGGGGGTGCGAACGAGCCCTCGTCTCGGCCGCGCTCGGGATCATTGGCCACTTCAGCCTAACCCGTCACCGGATGGATAGTGGTCAACGACACGCCGATCCGGCAGGATCGGTGAGCATGGCCGCACCGCCCTCATCGACGAAAACATCCCTGCAACAGCGGCTGTCCGCCCGCGCCCGCCAACGATGGCCGCAACTGGCCGGTGTCGAGGTGCGCTCCCGCGGCGCGTTCGCCTACGTCACCGCGACCATGCCCGACGGCGACAGCATGCCCCTGATGCGGCTGCGATACGGCGGATCAGCTGCCCGCTGGGGGTTCGCGGTCTACCTGGCCAGCAAGGACGGCTACCAAGATTCGGTCTTGCCCACCGGCGACCCGGCCGGCGCACCCGAAGACGCCCTCGACACCGCCTGCAGCCTCTACTTGGGCGACCCGACCGCCTGAACATGACCCCCGACGAACTTACGAGCGCGACAACTTAGTTTCAGGCCCGCTGCGTACGCCACGCGGAACAGAGGGTGGCGTACGAGCGAGACATGGAAGTCGGCGCCGAAACGGTCAACCTGCTATTTCTTCCGGACGCGGCGTACGACTTCGTCGGGATAGCGCCGGTATACGGCAGCCTCGGTGATGCCGAGAGTTTCGGCGATCTCAGGCACTCCAGCCCCTCTGTCGCGGGCATCGCGCACCGCGGTGGCGGGATCTGACACGACGCTCGCGAGCAGCCGGACCACGAGCAGAGCCCAGGGCTTTTCGAAGGCATGTAGCAATTCGAAGCGAGGATCTGAGGTGAGACGGTGCCGCAAGACGTTGGCGACCTGCTCGGCGTCGTTGACAACGCCTGAGAGCGGTCCGGCGAGTAAGTACTCGGCCGCAAGGAGCTGCGCGGATTCCAAGGCGGCGTCGGCGATGGTCCTCTGGGCGGTCGCGGTTTGCTCGCTGGTCAGGTCGCCAAATGCCACCACAGAATAATAGATCGGTACGTCGCCCATGGCGCTCATAATCGGTCGCGCCGTCTCTTGCTAAACCGAACGCAGAAGCGCAAAATAACTCGCATCTACGTGAGTCACAACTCACGTATTAGTGAGTAGGAGATCTTCGTGGCGACATCCGAGTTCGCACGAAACGTACAAATCGCCTGTGACGACCTCTATGTGGATCCGGACAGTCCCGTAGCGAAAGCACGGCTGCGGGCGCTCTTGGGTACCAGCCCGGGCGCGATGGCGTTGACGTCAGCTACGGAGTACAAGCGACGCTTGATGATCGCTTGCGACGAGCTGCACGACGACCCCGACGACATCGACGCACAGCACACGCTGCTGATGCTGTTGTCGGGGCCAACGCCATCTCCGGTCGCTGTGGCGTGAGCGGCCGAGCCCGTTGGCCGTGCAGGTCGGCCTGAGGCGATGCTGACGGAAATCGGCGTGCTGATCGGTACCTACTGTATAAGTTGTGTGCCGCTCAGCGAATGAGGCTGGTGGCCGGCGGCGGAGCGTGAGGCGGTGATCGATTACACGGGACGAGCGCCGGCGTGCTGAGCAGGTGGTGGCCGTGTGTGCGCGCTACACCGGGCGGCCGGCAGCTGATCGGCCGGTGGCGGGGTTGGCCCGGGGGTCGCGGATTCCTGATGGCTGGGGCAGTACCGAAGCGTTTTTGGCTGCGGTGTATCCGGTGGGTGCGCGGGTGGAGACCGGGCGGGTGATGTCGATGTCGACGAACTTGCGGGTGGCTATGCGTTTCGCTGTTGACGACTGTGTGCGTGGTGCAGACGCGGAGTGCGTTGTCGTTGCATCCGGTGGCGCTGGATCCGTTTGAGAGTGAGTCGATCTTGGGGCCGGGTCGGTCGCTGCGGTGTGTTCACGTCGACCGCTGTGGGGTCGCCGGTCGACGAAGAGATTGTTGCCACGCGTCAGGCTGCGGCCGATCGCCGCGCGGGAGCGGCATGAGCGGGAGAGGAAGAGTGGGCCGTGGACAGTGACGAGCAGGTGGTGGTGTCGCGTGGACAGCTTGAGCTGCTCGAGGAACGGATGGCTGCCGGGGCCGACCCGTTGAGCAGTGCCCGCTGGATTGGCCGGATCACCGATTCGCCGCCCGCACCAGGTTCAGGCCATTGCCCATGCCGCCGAGGCCAGAAAAATGGCTATTACGAACACCTTTACGCCGCGGCCGACGCCGCCGTTGCTGAGCGTCGGCGCCAGCGGGAAGCCGCTGCTCGATGACCGCAGCACCGCGGTTTCATGTCGAGGGCCGTGCCGAGGTCGACGGTCATGGCTCAACGTGGTGGGACCAGTACGGTCCTGGTCGTACGCCGGAGAACGCCGCGAACCTGGACAAGGCAGACCCTGTCACACAGGGGTCGTCCGCTTGGCGCGCTGGCCGGCCTCAATCCACTCGGCCGTGGGATCCCCGGTTTGGGGTCGCTCGCCGGACTCGGTGGTCAACCTGCCCCGGCGGCGGCGCCCCCGGCGCCCGCAGCGGTGGGAGGACCCGATGTCGCCGCGCCGGCGGCCGCCGTGGCACCGATCACCACTGTCGATGCGCCCGCGACGGTCACGCTGCCCGACGGCAAGACCGTGAGCGCTCCGAACAGTCAGGCCGCCCGGGCGGCGCAGAACGCCCTCGATAAGGCCTCGCCGGGCGGGGATGCCGCGCATAAGGCCTACACCGGAGTGATGGACCTACCCGGAGACCGAAAACCGTTGGGCGCCAGAGTCGATCCCGCGGAGCTGCAAGCCGGTGATGTGCTCAAGTGGCACGACAAAACCATGGTGGCCGTAGGCCCCGGCCTGGTCGCCGACGCCACCCAGCCCGGCGTCACTCACCCGCTGCAGGACGTGCTCAAAGACAGCGACGGCTTCGAAGGGATCTTCCGACCCGACACCCACACACCGACGGCAGGCTCGCCACCCCAAGTCGTCGACGTCGGCGGCCACAAGCCGCCAGCCGCGGCCCCGCCCCCACCGCCGACGATCCCGCAGCCCTCGAATCCGGCGCCACAGCCGGCGCCACCGTCTCCCGGACTCTGAAGGAGACCAGGCGTGACGATCGGATCCCGCCCCGAACCGCCGCGCGCCGCGGCGCCAGCGGCCAACACAGACCGGCCCAGATCCCCAGGCCGCGCCAGCGTCCCCGTTCGCCCCGCACACGCGGCCGACAGCTGGCACGCCACCCCGGCTCTGCTGGAAGACCGCGGCTTCCCCAACGCCGACGCGCTACGTAAGTCTTAAGACCGTACGGGCCCGCGAACGCCTCACCCTCGTCGAGCAGGGCGAGCTGGATGAGCACTTGGGCTACGTCGGCGCCCCGTGATCCCCGCGTGCGCGGGGAATTGATGCTTCTGGGAAGCATCCTCGGGTGATCCCGACTCTGGAGAACTCAACTCCTGGTCGGGAAACTTTCTCTGCGGAAGGAAAGGCCGACGTCGTGGCTGTAGGTCACGCTAATGCTGCCGCGGTCGGCGGGCACGTTAGCAGTCAGCGCGTCGTCCATGATGAGCACTGCGGTGTTGCGCAGCCAGGGGTGGCTGCTCCAGTGCTCGAGCGGGGGGTTGTCGTATAGGGCGCCGATGAGCGTCTTGTTCGATATACGCACGCTGGAGGCCATCATCCTCGCGCCGACGTCGGCGTCTTCGATAGGGCTGACCACGGTTCCTTCGGGCTTGAAGCTGATTTCGCTACTTATGCCGTGTAACAGCCCGTCGGAATCTCGTTTCAGCAGACAGATTTCCAAGGAGATGTCACCGGCGCGGACCAGGATACGTTCGGTGTCTTGGGCTAACAGGTTGAGGCCATCTACTTTTTGCAGTCCATTGGGCGAGTCAAGTGCGGCGTTGTGGGTCTGCACTTGGCGTTTGCCTTCGGCCGATGAGCGTTCCGCGTCCCAGTCGGCTAAGGCGGTCTTCCATGCGGGTTCGTCGCAGCGGTGCTGATCATGTTCGTAGACCTCGGCGATCACGCCAGGAACGTCGTAGGGCAGTGTGAGCGACGGTTTGCGGTAGAGGACTTGCGCGGTGCGGGCCAGCAGCGCTGCTGGGTAGACGAATCCTGCCGATGAGACCGGCAGGCCCAGGTAAGGGTCGGCCGCGGCCGCCGCGGCGGTGCGCATCCTGGTGACGACGACGGTGGGTTCGCGCAGCTGGGCGGGCCGCAGTTCGTCGTTGGCGGCATGGCGATGCAGGCGCCCGGCGCGCTGCAGCAGTAGGTCGATGGGGCACAGATCGGTGATCAGCAAGTCGGCGTCGATGTCAAGGCTCTGCTCGGCGACCTGGGTGGCCACCACGATCACTCGGCCGGGCCGTTGTGCACGCTTGGTCGTGTCACCGAGCAGTTCCAGCAGTTCGCTGGTTTTGGTGGCCCGATCGGCAGCGGTGAACCGCGAGTGCAGTAGCACCACCCAATCATCCGGAAATGCCGCCTTGAGTGTCGAATAGAGCGTTTGCGCTCTGCCGACCGTGTTCCGGATAACCAGTGCGCGCCCGTGATCGCCGAGTCGTGTCTTCAACAGGCTGGCGACAGTCGTGTCGGCGTCGGCGGTGTTGCGCAGCTTCAAGCCGGGTTCGTCGAGCAGCTCGATGCGGATCGTTTTCGTCGCCGTTGCCGACGGCGCGCGGCTGCTGGTGCCGGAAGGGGTGGCGGTGGTGATCTGGGGGTAGCTGTCGCCGACCTGGGCGCAGTGTCCGGTGTATGCGCGGACCAGGCGGCGGCGCATCGAGGCTGGCAGCGTGGCCGAGAGCAGCACCACGGGCGTTTGCGATGCGCCCAGCCACGCTAAGGCGCGTTCCAAGAACCCGCTCATGCATATGTCGACGGCATGCACCTCGTCGAGGACGACCACTTTCTGGGCGAAGGCTAGATGGTGCAGTGCGACGTGTTCCACCTGTGCGCCGGCGAGCAGAATATTGTCGATTGTGCCGACGACGTGAGGCGACAACAAAAGGCGCTTGCGCCCGCTGAACCACACGGACGGGCTGTACACGTCGCAGCCGCAATCGATGCCCACCTCGGTTGCGTCCCACCGTTTAAGGCCGGTGTATTCGGCATTGACCACTGACTTGCCATGCGAGAGGCCCAGGGTGGCGCCAGGCTGTATCTTTTCAAGCCACTGCTTCACCCGGGTGAACATTGCGTCGCTGGTCGCCTGCGTCGGCAGCCCCCAGAACACACCGTGCGCGCCGAACCGGCGCGCGAGCACTTCGGCGGCGGTCAGCGCCGCTTCGGTCTTGCCCTCGCCCATTGGGGCTTCCACGATCACCAGCCCCGGTTCGGGCATCGCAGCGACCGCGGCTTCGGTAGCGGTCTGGACGGGATTGGGGGTGAACGGGAACCGTGCGCCGAACACGTTGTCCAGCCGCGGCGGTGTCCACACGGGCGAGAATCGCAGGCTCTTGACAGCTCCGCTCGCCCGTGTGTGGGCGGATAGCGCGTTGACGGCTTGCAAATCCCATATGCCCGGCATGAGCCGGCCGTTGGATGCTATCCAGTCGGATTGGATCACCAGGCCCGCCAGGATCAGT
>JAQTVU010000596.1 GCA_028706695.1 Mycobacterium sp. | reverse complement strand
GCCGGCTGGGCGCCGCCGCGGCCGGCGGAACGTGCCGTCCACACGCTGGGGTGGACGGAGCATTCCTTGCGGGTGTTCCGCGAACTCGCCAGCGATCCCGACACCGGGGTGCGGATGGCGCCGGCGATGGTCGTCGGCGAGGTGAACGAGGCGATGTCGGATGCGGCCGAGTTGATACCGGACCTGCGGGAGGCCACGGCCGACGACATTCCCGAGGGCTTCCGCACCGGCTATCGCGCCACCATGCCGATGATCGACATGCCGCAATACCTGGACTATCTGACCAAGCGATTGGCCGGTGCGGGCTGCGAGATCGAGGCGCATCCGGTTCGTTCGCTAGCCGAGGCCGCCGACGCCGCACCGATCGTGGTCAACTGCACGGGACTGCGTGCCGGGGCGCTGACCGGCGACACCACCGTGCGGCCGCTGTTTGGTCAGCACGTTGTCTTGTCCAATCCCGGTGTACAGCAACTGTTTCTGGAGATCACGAGCGGTTCGCGGTGGACCTGCTATTTCCCGCACCCGCAGCGGGTGGTGTGTGGTGGCATCAGCATCCCCGATCGCTGGGACACCACCCCGGAGCCCGCGGTGACCGAGCAGATTCTGCACTGCTGCCGCCGGCTCGAACCCCGCTTGAGTGCGGCCGAAGTCATCGACACGATCACCGGGCTGCGTCCGCACCGTCCATCGGTGCGCCTGGAAGTCGAGCCGCTCGGTCGGGCGCACTGCATCCACAATTACGGCCACGGCAGCAACGGAGTGACGCTGTCGTGGGGCTGTGCGCGCGACGTGGTGCGCCTGGCATCCGACGTGAGGGCCGGGTGAGCATGCAGCGTTTCTGCGCCTCGGCCCGCGCCGTGGGCCACCATTCACGCCGTCTTGCACCGGTTTTCGGTGCGCCGGCCGTTCGTCGCCACGGCGGCCGAACATCTGCGTGGCGGGCGGTTTCGAGATGCTGGACCGCGGACGCGAACGAGGGCGCCGCGGCGACGGGCGCGTTGAGCCGTCAAGCGTGAGCGCGGCGGCCGACGTCGCGAATTAGCAGCGACAGCACCCAACTGACGATCGACAGCACGATGGCCGCCCAGATCGCCGTCCACCAGAAGTGGTCGATCTGCAGTCCCCAGTGGGTGGTATGCCTGGTGATCCACGCGGTGATCCACAGCATCAGCGCGTTGATGACGATGTGAAAAAGGCCCAGCGTCAGGATGTAGAGCGGGATCGACAAGATCTGGACGATCGGCTTGATGAACGCGTTGACCACACCGAAGATCACGGCGACGACGAAGATGATGCCGGCCCGCTCGAGACCGGTGTCACCGCCGACGAAACGCATCCCGTGCACCACGAGGGTGACCAGCCACAGTGCGAACGCGGTCAACGCGGCGCGCAGCACAAAAGGGCCCATGCGGGAGATCCTGCCACCCGGGCGGCCAGGCAGCGCCACCCGCCCTCGATCCCATTCCCCGCTTCTGCAGGCCGACGGCCGCGGCGTAGGACGCGTATCGTGCGGGTAGCTGCGGCGTTCGGGCCTAAGACCGGCCGCCCGGCGCGTGACCACCAAAGATCACTCACTCGCAACGGTTTCGGCAACATGCTGCCGCGCACGGCCAATGCCTCGCGCCGGCGTGCCGGGTACGTCACGATGCTGGGGTGGCGACCGAGCGGCTCACCCCCGACCAGCGAAACTCGTTCGTCGCGGCGTGGCTGGGCTGGGCGATGGACGCCTTCGACTACTTCATCGTCGTTTTCGTCTACGCCGATATCGCAAAAGCGTTCCATCACAGCAGGGCCGATGTTGCTTTCCTCACGACGGCCACTTTGGTCATGCGTCCGGTGGGCGCGCTGCTGTTCGGCGTGTGGGCCGATCGGGTCGGCCGGCGGGTCCCGCTGATGGTCGACGTGGTGTTCTACTCGGTGGTGGGTTTCTTGTGCGCGTTCGCGCCCAATTTCACCGTGCTGGTGATCCTGCGGCTGCTCTACGGCATCGGCATGGGCGGCGAATGGGGGCTGGGCGCGGCGCTGGCCATGGAAAAGATGCCCGTCGACCGGCGCGGCTTTTTCTCAGGATTGCTGCAGGAGGGCTACGTGTTCGGCTATCTGGCGGCAACCCTGGCCTCGCTGGTGGTGACGAACTGGCTGGGCCTGTCGTGGCGCTGGCTGTTCGGGTTGTCGATCGCCCCGGCCCTGCTCAGCCTGGTCGTGCGGTACCGGGTGGAGGAATTCGGGGTCTGGGAAGCCGCACAGGACCGGCTGCGGCTTACCGGCACTCGGATCCGTGACGTGTTGCGGGAGAAGCCGATCATCCGCCGGTTTTTCTACCTGGTGCTGCTGATGACCGCTTTCAACTGGATGAGTCACGGGACCCAGGACGTCTACCCGACCTTCTTGATGTCGGCTGCCAACCGCGGCGCCGGCCTGTTCAGCGCGACCGTCAAGTGGATCGTGGTGGTCTGCAACCTCGGCGCGATCATCGGGGGGCTGGTCTTCGGTGCGCTGTCTCAGCGGCTCAGCCGCCGCCGCACCGTGCTGTTCTGCGCGTTGCTGGGGCTGCCGATCGTGCCGCTGTTCGCCTACTCGCGCACCGCGGCAATGCTGTGCCTGGGGGATTTTTGATGCAGCTCTGTGTGCAGGGC
>JAQTVU010000595.1 GCA_028706695.1 Mycobacterium sp. | reverse complement strand
CTCACCGGTTCGCCATTCATGTCGTAGGCCAGCATGGTCAGATGGTTGCTCATCTGCTCGATCGGATGTGCGACATAGTAGATCCCGCCGTCGGCGCCGGGACCTAGCGAGTAGAACACCACCCATTTGGCCTCGGGCAGCGGTTTGACGATGTCCATGATCGTCTGCATCGACACGCCACCCCATTTGGCGACACCCGACCAGCCCTGGATGCAGAAATGTTGGGTGATCTGTTCGTGGTAGGGCAGGTCGTGCAGCTCGGCCAGCGAGAGGTCGGTCGGGTGCTCGACGAGGCCGTAGACCCGTAGCCGCCAATCCACGAAGTTGTTCTGCTCCAACTCCTTGTACTCAACGGTCTCCGGGTAGGTGCCGTTGTGCCAGAAGTACGGCGAGATGTCGTTTTCGGTGAACGCACCCGGCTTCGGGTTGGTGTGCTCGAACAGCCGCTGCAGCGGGCCGATGAGCGCGTAGCCGACCCGCTGCACCACCCGGGGGTGGCGATAGGTGAACGGCGTGGCGACCACCCAGCCAACGGCCACCACCACCATGGCCGCGGTGAAGATCGCGAACCCGACCCAGCTGTTGCCGTCGCGAGCGGCGAACATGTGGTTGAGGTTCCGCAGAGCCTCGGTAGCGAAGACCAGCGTGACGTGGACAACGATGAAGAACAGGAAATACACGAGCACCAGGAAATGCAGCGAGCGTGCGGCCTGGATGCTCAATCGCTTGCTGATCACGGTGAGACGCATCGACAGCGCCGGCGACATCCCCAGCCCGGTGATGACCGCAAGCGGTGCGGCGATGAAGACGGTGGTGAAGTAAGCCATCAATTGCAGCGCGTTGTAGGCCACCCAGGTGTTGTCGGCCGGCCAGTGCAGCGACAGGTATTGGATCGCGACCGATGCGGCGTTGGGAAAGATGTCCCAGCTGGTCGGCACGATGTGACGCCAATGCCCGGTAGCGAACAACAGCACGTAGAAGACCGCGCCGTTGAGCAGCCACAAGACGTCGACACCGAGATGCCACCAGCGCGCCAGCCCGATGGAATGGCGAATCCCCGGCAACCCCACCTGACCGGGCAGCGCAACCGAATCGTCCTTGGCCGTCCACAGCGGGTCTTCCGGCACCGGCTTGGCCACCCGCAGCCACTCGTCCTTGCCGGGCGTGGCGTTGCGACTGAAGTACAGCCGCGGATGATCGCACAGGATCTGAATGCCGGAGCGGACGATGAACATCATCAAGAACAGGTTGAAAAAATGCGTCCAGCCCACCCAGGCCGGGATGCCCGCGACGACCCCGGAAGGCACATGGGTACCGGGATACCGCTGGATGAAGGCCTGCACCGCCGGCATGTTGTGCAGGCCTTTGCCCACCGCCACCGCCGCGACCAACAGGGCGAACCCAATGGGAAGCAGCCACAGCAGGTTGAACCACTTGTCACGACCGACCCGCAGTCGCGGCGCAATCGCCTGCTTGTCTTCCAGCCCGCCGGCCCAGGTCTCCGGGTCGACGATGTCCTCGGCACGCTGCAGCTCTGCGCGATAGCCCACAGCGTGATCCCCGTTGCGGCCATCTTTGTTGGCATGGAGCTTTCCGCCGTCGTGCGCGGCGGTAACCGGGGCGGTTTCCGGCGAGTCGACGTGCCCGCCAGCGCCACTACTTTCATTCTGGGATTGCGGGACGCCGAGTTGATTGTCGGGCATCGGATCTCGCACCCTCGCTAGTTTTCACAATATCGACTTGTGTAAACTCTACATCATGACATATGTGATCGGGAAGCCGTGCGTTGACGTGATGGACCGGGCCTGCGTGGAGGAGTGCCCGGTGGACTGCATCTACGAGGGCGGCCGGGCGCTGTACATCCACCCCGACGAATGTGTGGACTGCGGGGCGTGCGAGCCGGTCTGCCCGGTTCAGGCCATCTACTACGAAGAGGATCTGCCACAAGACCTGCAGCCCTATCAGGCGGACAACGCAGCATTCTTTTTCGAAACGCTGCCAGGCCGCGACGAGCCCCTCGGGTCGCCGGGTGGAGCCGCCAAGATGGGTCGACTCGGCGTCGACACACCGTTGGTGGCGAGCTTGCCCAAGCAGGACGCTCGGCCAGCGTGAGCATGATCGAGAGGTCATCCGATGAGCCATCGGGTCGCCGTCGCGATGTGCTGCGGGTATTGAGGGCAGCCGCCGACCCGATGAGCATCACCGCGATCGCCGAAGTGCTTGGCGTGCACCCGAATACGGTCCGCTTCCACCTCGACACACTCGTCAGCGACGGCCGAGTGGAGCATGTCGAGCCCGATTTCAAACGACCGGGACGACCGCCCCTGATGTTTCGCGCGATCCCGCAGATGGACCGCGGCGGACCGCGCCATTACCGGTTGCTCGCCGACATTCTCGCGGGGAGCCTCGCCGCCGAGCGCAATCCACGTGCCAAGGCGCTGGCCGCGGGCCGCGCCTGGGGGCGGCAGCTCAAAACGCCGGCGCCGCGAAAAAGGCGTGCGGGAGCACAGGAATCGATCGACCATCTCGTCGGCGTGCTCGACGAGTTCGGGTTCGCACCCGAACGCCGCGAGTCCGACGGGAGCCAGCAGACCGGCTTGCGGCATTGCCCGTTCCTCGAACTTGCCGAGACGCGAAC
>JAQTVU010000594.1 GCA_028706695.1 Mycobacterium sp. | reverse complement strand
GCATAGGCGCAGAAAGTCCCATTCTGCACATGGACCGCGTCCCAAAGATACAAGTTGGCGGATGTGATTGACGCGTTCGAGGGAATCACGCACGACGCCACGTCGAAGTAAACATAGGCCCGCGCCGTGTGCCCTTCCGTCGCACCCGCGCCCATGGTCGTGGTCCTGCAGTAATTGGAGTTCGCGTACTCGCCGTTCACGACGTGGGAGTCACTGGTTGAGTAGGGGTGGCAGAAGTCCTGTGGGCTCGCCACAGCCCCCACGGCGCAGGCGCCGAGACTCAGCACCACGCCAACGATGACTAACCTGCCCGTGCTCGAGCGGTTGGGCGCCGTACGAATCCTCATCTCGGACTTCATAATGCGATCCTCCTGTTTTCCTGGGCCGCGCCCGCGCAGACCCTCCTCCTGGGACTCGCTAGTCGCGCGTATGTTCTTTCCGCAAGAAAGCAAGAAAATCGGGAGAGACCGCCCCTTGTCGGACCGAGTCAAAGTCGGAAGGAGGTCCTGCGGCTGATTTGGGGGGCGGGTACGGAGTTAGGAGAATGCGGAGGGCGGGACAAGTGGGGCGGGGCCGGTGGTGGATGACCCGTCGCTGGCGCTCCGGGTGCTATGGCCAACTCGGGGGTCGGCCGCTACAACGGCGAGTGATCTGTGTCAGGTCTCCGTCACCGCGACGATGGTGTCCGGCAGGAAGGAAATCGCCTTCGACACCGCGTCCCACGCCAGCTCCCCGTCGCCACAGCCGGGACGAGGGAGCAGCGTCTTGGCGGCGCCGACCAGTTCGGCCAGCTCCCGGGCGCTGCGAGTGATCAGTTGTAGATCGGGGCCGGACCACTGGTACTGTTTGATTGGGAACGAACACAGTCCGGGGCGGATGAGGTGTACGTGATTGCCGCGCGCTGTCAACATTCGCCCAAGATCGCCCGCCAGACCCGCGAACTTCTCACCCGCCGCCCGCGCTGAACGCGATTCGAGGACCGCTTCCCCATTCGCAACCGCGGCGCTGGTGAGGATACAGCGATAGTCCGCCGGTTCGATCCACAGATTGCAAGCTTTCTCGATCATGGTTCCACCAACTGCAATCTATGCCGCCATTATAGGGCCAAGACGCTTCGCACCGCACCACGCGAGGCATCCCGGACACTATTTTGTCGCCCGCGGTCTTGCACAATATCCGGCCCACGCCAGCGTTTTCCGGGCGCGCGGCCAGAGGCACACTGGACCGCCACAGTGTCCTCTCATCTCCTTTTCGACGCAAGAGGGTCTGGAAGATAAATGATTGTATCTGCTAGGTTTACGTCGTAGCCCGCGCGTGTGCCCCGGTGTCGGCGTCGGACCAACGCCGCAAGATATCCATAACAGTTTGTCCTATAACCAGTTATCGCCGTTTGCCGCTGCGCTCAGTGACGTTGCGACCACCCAGATTGTGGGCGCAACATTCACCGAAAGGTGCTAGACTAATCGCGCTGGGCCGAGTTGAGCGAGGTCGGCGCCCATCACGGGCCGGGCGCGCCAAATTCGCCGCGCGTTCCCTTGCCCGGTGGTCGAGTCGTGCCTTGGCTGCGCCGGTGCCGGCAGGAATTCGCTCTACGGTTTCATAGTCCGGGTCGGCTCCGCGCTAACACAATGCGGGGCGCTCGGATGGAGGATGGGTGATGATTTCGGTTTCGCGCCTCGGGGCGGCACTCGTGGTTCTTGCGTTTGTCACCTTGCAGCCGGTTCTGGGCCAGGTGCCGCAATGTCCGGCCGACACCACCTTCGGCCAACTCGTGCCCGACCCCAACTCCGCCTGGACTGCGGGTCTGAGCGATGGCGCGGTGGGGACCTTGCGCTACGAGAACCTTGTCGTTTCCCCGGGCGAGGTGATCTGCGACGTGCATTGGTGGGGCCTGTTCAGCGCCGCCGCTGGCGGCTCGTGCGCCGAGACCAACCTCGCATTCCAAATCACGTTTTACAACGACGTCGAGGGTTCACCCGGTAGCGCGACGTGTTCGTACCAGGTGGTGGCCACGGTCACGCCGACCGGGCTCATCTACGGCGTCGGCGAATTGCTGTGCTTCAGCGTCGACATGCTCAATCCGTGCTGCGACACCGTGGGTCGTTGGATCTCGATCCAGGGCGTGGGCGACGACTCCTGCTGGTTCCGGTGGATGAGCGCGGCCGGCGGCGCCGGCGACGGCCTCTCATATGTGTTTACGGACGGCGTCCTCATACCGCAGGAATTTGATCTGAGCCTCTGCCTGACGACGACCCCGACCGGCGCGTGTTGCCAGCCTGACGGCTCGTGTACCTTGACGAGGCAGTTGGATTGCACCGGCGCCTGGCAGGGTGCGCAGACGACCTGCGATCCCAACAACCCCTGCCCGCAGCCGACCGGTGCCTGCTGCCAGGCCGGCGGTGTTTGCGCCCTTCTGACCGCCGCCGACTGCGAATTGGCCGACGGTCAGTGGTACGGCGCGGACGTTACATGCGCGCAGGCGGCTTGCCCGCCGCCGTGTACCGGCTGGGAATTGCGTGCGACGGACGGTCCTTCGGCGCGCGGCGGCCACGCCATGGCCTATGATTCGGCGCGCGGCGTAGTCGTGCTGTACGGCGGCGATTTTCTCGGCGAGACTTGGGAATGGGATGGCATTGCCTG
>JAQTVU010000593.1 GCA_028706695.1 Mycobacterium sp. | reverse complement strand
GACCTCGTCACTGGCGCCAAAAGCGTCATCGTGGCGATGACCCACACCGCCAAGGGCGAACCGAAGATCCTGAAACGTTGCACCCTTCCGCTGACCTCGGTGCGACGGGTCAATCTCATCGTCACCGATCTTGCGGTGATCGACGTCACGGCCGAAGGCCTGGTGCTGCGCGAAGTGGCCCCGGGCGTCACCCCCGAGCAGGTGATCGCCGCGACGGAAGCTGAGTTGAAGATACCCGAAAAGGTTCCGGAGATGGATATCGCCGCCTGACGGGGGGGTAGCCGCCAGTTGGAAGTTTCCTGCTGGCGGCTTTTTGGCGATGACGTGGACACAAAAACGTGGCTGCGGTCGCCGTCTGAGGCAATAAATCAAAGCTGGAGTGAAGAAGGAGCAAGCCGATGGAATTCCTGGTCTGTATAGGGGCGCTATGCTTCCTAATGTTTGTGGCCTACCGAGGTTTTTCGGTCATTTTGTTCGCGCCTATCGCGGCGTTGGGCGCCGTTCTGTTTACCAACCCTGTGGATGTGCTGCCGGCTTATAGCCACATCTTTCAGGAAAAGATGGTGGTTTTCGCCAAGCTGTACTTCCCGGCCTTCGTGCTGGGCGCCATTTTCGGCAAGGTCATCGAGATGTCGGGCTTCGCCCGTTCGATCGTGGCCTCGGTGATTAAGATCGTCGGCGCACAGCGCGGCATCGTCTCGATCGTGGTGGTGTGCTGCCTGCTGACCTATGGTGGCGTGTCGCTGTTCGTGGTGGTGTTCGCGGTCTATCCGTTCGCCGCCGAGATGTTCCGCCAGACCAACATTCCGAAGCGTTTGATCCCTGGCACCATCGCCCTCGGCGCGTTCACCATCACGATGGACTCGCTGCCCGGCACCCCGCAAATCCAGAACATCATCCCGACCACCTTCTTCAAGACCGATGCCTACGCGGCGCCGATCCTCGGCACCGTCGGCGCGATCTTCATCATGGTGATCGGCCTGACCTACCTGCAGTGGCGTGCCCGTTCCGCCCAGGCCGCCGGCGAAGGCTACGGCACGGGCCACATCAACGAGCCCGATGTGCCGGAAGAAGTGCATGTCAACCCGGTTCTGGCGATCAGCCCGCTGTTCGTGGTCGGCATCGCCAACCTGGTCTTCACCCGCTGGGTTCTGCCGGGCGTGTACGGCACCACCCACACCTTCCAGCTGAGCGCCATCGACAAGCCGATCGTCGTCGCGGTCAAGTCGATCCTCGGCATCTGGTCGATCGAGGTCTCCCTGCTTCTGGGCATCCTCCTCGTCATCGCCGCGTCCTTCAAGACCATCGCCTCGAACTTCTCGGACGGCAGCAAGTCCGCCATCGGCGGCGCCTTGCTGGCGACCATGAACACGGCGTCGGAATATGGGTTCGGTTCCGTCATCTCGTCCCTGCCGGGCTTCATCCTGGTTTGTGACGCGCTGACCGCCATCCCCAACCCGCTGATCAACGAAGCCATTACCGTCAACGTCCTGGCCGGTGTCACCGGTTCGGCGTCGGGCGGTATGAGCATCGCGCTGGCGGCGATGTCGCAGCAGTTCATCGAAGCGGCCAATGCGCACAACATTCCGCTCGAAGTCCTGCACCGCGTCGCGTCGATGGCGTCGGGCGGCATGGACACCCTGCCGCACAACGGTGCCGTCATCACCCTGCTGGCGATCACCGGCCTGACCCACAAGACGTCCTACAAGGACATCTTCGCGATCACCTGCACCAAGACGCTGGCGGTGTTCTTCATCATCGCCTTCTACTACGCGACCGGATTGGTCTGATCCCATCCGTGACGACCGGGGGGTGCCTTCACGGCACCCCCCACGAATCGAGAAGGCCCGGAGGGAGGACACTCCGGGCCTTCTCTTTTTCCGCCTGGGGACAGGTCAGGCGGCCTTGATCTCCTTCAGGAAGGCGTCAACCTCGACGCGCAGTCCGTCCGCTTCCTGATTGAGGGCGTTGGCGGCGCCCAGCATCTGCCTTGCCGCCGCTCCGGTATCGAGCGCCGCCGCATTCACCGCCGAGATATTGATCGACACTTCCTGGGTGCCCATCGCGGCCTCCTGGACGTTGCGCGCGATCTCCTGGGTGGCGGCACCCTGCTCCTCGACGGCCGAGGCGATGGTGGTGGAGATCTCGTTGATGTTGGCGATGGTGGTGACGATGCCGCCGATCACGCTCGCCGCGTCCTTCGTCGCGGATTGCATGCTTTCGACCTGCTGACGGATTTCGTCGGTAGCCTTGGCGGTCTGATTGGCCAAATGCTTGACCTCGCCCGCGACTACCGCGAAGCCTTTGCCCGCCTCGCCGGCGCGCGCCGCCTCGATGGTGGCGTTGAGGGCGAGCAGGTTGGTCTGGCTGGCGATATCCTGGATAAGCTGGACCACGACACCGATCTGCTGGGCGGCGACGGCCAGTCCCCGCACGGTGGAGTCGGTGCGTTGCGCATCCTCGCTGGCCTGGCTGGCGGTCTGCGCCGCCAGAGTCACCTGCTGGCTGATGGACGAGGTGGAAGCCGAGAGTTCCTCGGTCGCCGTCGCCACGGTCTGCACGTTGGCCGAGGCTTCTTCCGACGCGGCCGACGTCGCGGTCGCTTTCTCACTCGTTTCGGCGGCGGTGTTGGCCAGGCGCTC
>JAQTVU010000592.1 GCA_028706695.1 Mycobacterium sp. | reverse complement strand
CCACCGATGAGTCTTTCGGGGGAGTCCCGTTTCATCAACCCAGATTGAGGTGCTGCAGTGACGACACCAGCGCAGGACGCGCCGTTGGTGTTTCCCTCTGTTGCTTTCCGCCCGGCCCGGCTTTTTGCGATCAGCGTTGGGATCACCGCGGTAGCAACGCTGGCCGCCGGATTGTGGGGCCATTTCATGGTCGGGGTGTTCTTCGGTATCGGGTTGCTTCTGGGTTTACTCAACGCGCTGCTGGTGCGCCGCTCGGTGGAGTCGATCACCGCAGGGGCAAATCCGCTGAAAAGGTCGATGGCGCTCAACTCGGCGTCGCGGCTGGCCATTATCACCATTGTCGGGCTGGTCATCGCCTTACTTTTCCGCCCCGCCGGACTGGGTGTGCTGTTCGGCATCGCGCTCTTTCAGATGCTCCTGGTGGCGTCGACGGCCCTGCCGGTCTGGAAGAAGCTGCGTGCCGGGGAACCCGCGGCACCAATTTCGGGAGGCGGCCCGGGGAATGGCGTGCCGGTCTCGGACGGGACGGAAGAACGGAGCGTCAGCGATGACTGAGTTGATCCTGGCCGAAGCCCAGATCGAGGTCGGCGATCACACCACGGCGACATGGCTCGGGATGACCGTCAACACCGACACCATCCTGTCGACCGCGATCGCCGCGGTGATCGTGATCGGCCTGGCTTTTCTCCTGCGCGCCAAGATCACCGCAACGGGTGTGCCCAGCGGGGTCCAGCTGTTCTGGGAGGCGATCACCGAGCAGATGCGCGGGCAGATCGAAAGCGCCATCGGCATGCGGATCGCCCCCTTCGTGCTGCCGCTGGCCGTGACGATCTTCGTGTTTATTCTGATCTCCAACTGGCTGTCGGTGCTTCCGGTGCAGTACACGGATTCCTCCGGGCATACCACCGAGCTGCTCAAGTCCGCCGCGGCGGACATCAATTATGTTCTGGCGCTGGCCCTTTTCGTTTTCGTCTGCTACCACGTAGCGGGCATCTGGCGTCGTGGCATCGTCGGCCATCCGCTGGCGGTCCTCAAGGGCCACGTCGCTTTCCTCGCGCCGATCAACCTGGTTGAGGAGCTTGCCAAGCCGATCTCGTTGTCGCTCCGACTTTTCGGCAACATTTTCGCCGGCGGCATCCTGGTGGCGCTGATCGCGCTGTTCCCGCCGTACATCATGTGGGCACCCAACGCGATCTGGAAGGCGTTCGACCTGTTCGTCGGCGCGATCCAGGCGTTCATCTTCGCCATCTTGACCATCTTGTATTTCGCGCAGGCCATGGAGGTCGAGGAGCACCATGACTGAAATGGCCGCGGCGCCAACCCGATCCGCGCACGACAGACGCTGGTAGACCGCTACCAGATAGCCACCAGATAAAGGAGGAAATGAATGGACCCCACTATCGCTGCCGGTGCTCTCATCGGCGGTGGACTGATCATGGGTGGCGGCGCGATCGGCGCCGGGATCGGTGACGGTGTTGCGGGTAACGCCCTGGTGTCGGGTATCGCCCGTCAGCCCGAGGCGCAGGGCCGGCTGTTCACGCCGTTTTTCATCACCGTCGGCCTGGTCGAAGCGGCCTACTTCATCAACTTGGCATTCATGGCGTTGTTCGTTTTCGCCACTCCGGTTACGTAGTTCGCTGCGATGGGTGACGCGAGTCTTATTGTTCTGGCCGCCGGCCAGTCAGCCGAGGGAGGCAAGACCAACAACTTCCTCGTTCCCAATGGGACCTTCTTCTTCGTCCTGGCGATCTTTCTGGTCGTCCTCGCGATCATCGGCACGTTCGTCGTGCCGCCGGTCCTCAAGGTGCTGCGCGAACGCGACGCCATGGTCGCCAAGACGCTCACCGATACCAAGAAGGCCAGCGAGCAGTTCGGCGCGGCCCAGGCCGATTACGACGAAGTCATGCGGGCGGCCCGACTCGAGGCGTCGTCACTTCGCGACAACGCCCGGGCGGAGGGTCGTAAGGTGATCGAAGACGCGCGAGCCCGTGCCGAACAGCAGGTGATGTCGACATTGCAGGTGACCGCTGAGCAACTGAATCGGGAAAGGGACGCCGTGGAACTGGACCTGCGCGCCAATGTGGCGCGCATGTCGGCGACCCTGGCCAGTCGCATCGTCGGAGTGGACGTCGCCCCCGTCGCGACGGCCGCATCCTCGACCGGGTCGTCCGGACGGTAGGCGCCATGTCCACATTCATCGGACAGCTCGTCGGATTCGCGGTCATCGTGTTCCTGGTCATGCGGTATGTCGTGCCACCGGTACGCAAGTTGATGACCGCCCGTCAGGAGGCCGTCCGTCAGCAGTTGAACGACGCCGCCGCGGCTGCCGCGCGCCTGACGGAGGCGGGCAAGGCCCACGACACGGCGGTGCACAACGCTGAGTCCGAGTCGAAACGGGTCATCGAAGAGGCTCAGGCGGACGCGAAACGCATCGCCGAGCAATTGCAGGCCCAGGCCGGCGTCGAGGCGGAACGCATCAACGCGCAGGGGTCCCGCCAGGCCGAGCTGCTACGGTCGCAGCTGGCCCGTCAGCTTCGTCTGGAGCTCGGCCACGAATCCGTGCGCCAGGCCGAGAAAATGGTGCGCAACTACGTAGCCGACGCGGCTCAGCAGTCGGCCACCGTCGATCGCTTCCTGGACGACCT
>JAQTVU010000591.1 GCA_028706695.1 Mycobacterium sp. | reverse complement strand
ACCCGGCGCTGTCGCGACGGCGCAGTCTATGCGCCAGCAACTTCTCAATTGCGGCGTCAAGCTCGTAGGAAGTCGGCACCGCTGTCGAGGGCGTATGCCCGGCCGCCACGATCTCCTCGCGAACCTCCAACAGTGCCTTGAGGCACGAGACATCCGCGGTCAACAGGATGCCTTCGGCCAGGGTCTCGGCGTCGGTGTCCATTGCCTCCGCACTGAGCGCGACGCTGTGCATGTATCCACCACGGCAGGAACGGACCAGGATGTGCCCGCTGGGGTGGACGGTGTCGAAAGCCGGATTGGCGTCCGTCATCGACCGCCATCGACGATGCCGCCGAAGTCGCCTGCCGCGTCGTGTTCGTGCTGCTCCCACATCGCCGCCGACAGCCGTAACTTGTTCGCCATATCCGCGTGCTCGTCGGCTTGTTGCTCATAGCACTCGCGTCTGCGCTCCAGCAGTTCTCGCCCGGCGTCACGAAGTTCGCTGAAGATCGGGCCCAGCGAGTCCAGGCTTTCCTCGATGGCGGCGTGCGTCGACGGTAAGGTGCGCAGGTAGTCGGAGGTTTCCTGGTGCTGCGCTGCGGCGGTGCGTAAGTGCTCGGGCACCACGCGGATCGGGTCAGCCATGCGCTGTCTCCTGTTCATGCGCCGGTGTTTCCGGCGAGGTCCCTAGTACTAGTTGTCAGGTGGTCGACGTGGCCGCCGGCCGAGTGGGCGTCGGTGTGGCCGGCTCGGTGGGCTCGGTGGCGCCGGTGGTCGACGCCGGTGGGTGCTCCCAGCCTAGAAAGTCGGGCCCGCTCACGGTGGCGATGTGCTGAATCTGGCCGTCGAGCAATGCTTTGCCGGGCCCCAGCGCCAGGGCGTGACGGTCGGTGAAGATGCCGATGTCGCCCGGGGCGAGCTGCAGCGGGTCGATCGGGTCGGTGACGGCCGTACCGGGTGCGGGAATGGTCATTCCCTGCTGGCGGAACGCCTCTGCGATCGGCGCTCCGCCGACCGCGGCCTTGATCGCCGCGGCCAGCTGGGGGCTGGCGGCTGTCACCGTCTCCCCGTCGGGCAGCGTCACCGGCGTGGGACCCGACATCGGCGAGTCGCTCGGATGCGATGCCGTGTCCGTCGCGTCGTCGCCATTGGGCTCGTCGGGGTCGCCGGGCTCCGCCGACGAGACCTGATGGGCCGGGTCCGGGTCTTCGTCGTCGAGGTCCGGCAGTATCGGATCGGTTGCGTCCGGCGGCAGTCCGCGAAGCGGCAACCCATCCGGTGCTCCCCAACCGGCCATGGCGCCCGGCACCGGCCCCAAGCCCGGTACCGATCCCGCTCCGAAGCTGGGCAAAGCCGGTATCCCGGGCACTGCCGGGGCAGCCTGCCCCGGCCAGGGCGCGGGCAGCGGGCCGGGGTCGTCGACCGCCAGCGGATCCAACACCGGGTCCCATGCGGTGTCGGGGTCATCGGCCGGCCGTTGCGCCGTGCCGACCGCGCTGGCATCAGCGGAACCGTCGGAGCCACCCTCGGATCCGCCCTTGGGAGCGCCGCCTTTGGAAGCGCCGTAGAGCGACGCCCAGGCGGCCATCAACGCCGATTTCGACGTGTCGTCCAGGCTCGCGTTCATGACGATGGCACGAATGTCGCCGAGCTTGGCGATCAGGAAGCGCTGAAAGTCGCGGGCTCCCGCCGGGGTGTCCAGGTCGGTTCGCGTTTGTACCGCGGCTTCGGTTTCGCGCTGCAACTTGGTCAGGGCCGCTCCGCCCTCGACGGTCTTCAGGTGGGCATTCAAGATCGCCGAGGTCACTTGCATGTCGAGCTGAGCGGTGGCCGAATTCTGCTGTGCCAGAGCCGTTTCAGCGCGCCCAATGGCCTCGGCCGCCGCGCCCTGCTCGCGATCCGGTGCGGCCGCGGACCCGTCCGAGGCCCCTTTGGCGGGTGGGTGGATCTCGCTGAAGATCGTGTCGAGTCGTTGCGGCGGTGTGGCGGGGCCGGCCGCGGCGGCCACCTCGCTCGGTGTCAATCCGGCCTGCCAGGCGTTGGGATCACCGGTGCGGTCACCCACCGGTTTCATCGCTGCAAGCAGTTCCCCACGCGTCGACATCGACTACGCCGCCAGCGCGGCGCTCCGGTGCGGGCGGCGTCGCGGTCCCCTCATGCCGGGCGACAGTACCTAGGGCATTGCGCATCGACAACTCACCTTCGCGCCGTTGTGGAGGACTGCGCCCGCTAGCGCCGGGGCGGCGAGTACTGGGTGCGAAGTCCTTCCAGCACAGCCCTTTTCGCGCGGCCGAGCTCTCGGGCATCCGCCACGACAGCCCCGATCTCGCGGAGCTTGGCGACTAGGAACCGCTGGAACTCGTGCGCGCCCGTGGGGGTGTCGACGGCGAACTCCGTCCGATCGAGAACGGCGCGGTCGATCTCGTCGGCGATCGCGTCGAGCCGTCGGAGGCTGTCCCGGCTGGCGGTCTGCACGCTGGCCAGCACGTCGGCCAACACCCGGTCGGCGGCGACCGCGGTGCGGTGCCGGCTCGCCAGCGCGGATTGCCGCGCCCGAAGTTCGGCGACCGATGACCTGGCTTGTTCTGACAACGGATTCAACTTTCTCGTCGTGTCCGCCCGGCGGGGCGACATCTGGTCATAGCGGCCGGCGGATCTGAACGTTGTT
>JAQTVU010000590.1 GCA_028706695.1 Mycobacterium sp. | reverse complement strand
GGTCTCCGGGCAGAAGCAGCCGAGCACGGCGGCGGTGCCCACCCGCGCTTCGACAGCCGCCTGGCAGCGGTGGTGGCTGCCGGCCGCTGGCCTGGTGCTGGTCTTGCTCACGCTGCTGGTATCGGTTGAGGCCCGCCGGCGCCGGCGCCGGCGCGGTGCGGCGCGGTATGCGGCGCCCGGTGCGGAGCGCCGCGAACCCGTCTATGACACTGCGGCGGGGGGCCACTGGGACCACGACAACGGGGACTACGACGACGGCGACCGCAACGACGGCGACCGCGACAACGGCGACCGCGACGATGGGGACCACGACGACGGCGGTCCGGCCACCGAGCATCTGGCGTACCGCGACGCGAACGCCGCGCGCCGGCAGCCGTTGTCCGACACCGCGCCCGGGATGCAGGTCAGCTGGGGACGCGGGGCCGGTGCCGCCGCCGGCCTTGCCGAGAAGGGTGCGCGCCTCGTCCCGTACGACGAGCAGGCGTCCGACTCAGAGGACCACGAGGCGCATTTCGAAGGGCTGGGCGACGAAGAAGAAAATCCGGACACGGTCGACACCGACTCAATTCCCGTCGTCGCGGGAGCCGCCCTGTCCGAGGACGACCGCTGCGACGATCCCGTGGAGGGCGCCCCACACCCCGTCGGCACCGCGGACATCCGGGAGGACGCCGAAGACGGCGGTGTCCAATCCGAACATCCAGACGCCGCGGTTCCGCGCACCGCGCCCGACGTCGCTTTCCCGGACGTCGCCGTCGACCCGGACGGTTCACGGGCCGACGTCGCCGGTGCCGAGGCTAGGGTCGGGCGGCACGCCGCGACGGACGCGGCAAAGACCGGCGACGAGGAACCGGCCGCCCCGGCCACCGGCGCCGGTCCGCGTGTCGGGCGCCCGACGATCCACCTGCCGATGGACGACCCCTACCAGGTGCCCGACGGCTACCCGATCAAGGCCAGCGCCAGCTTCGGCCTGTACTACACGCCCGACAACGCGCTCTACCAGGACACGCTGGCAGAGGTCTGGTTGTGCAGTGAGGACGTCGCGCGGGCCAACGGATTCATCAAGGCCGACTGACCCAGGCATTGGCCGGGGTTGCGAAGACTAGATCTTGCGGATCACCGTGACCACCTTGCCCAGCACGCTCGCGTGGTTGCCGGGGATGGGGTCGAACGCCGGATTGTGCGGCATCAGCCACACCTGACCGCCCGCGCGCTTGAACGTCTTGACGGTGGCCTCGCCGTCGAGCATGGCGGCGACGATGTCGCCGTTGTCGGCGACGTTCTGCTGCCGCACCACCACCCAGTCGCCGTCGCAGATGGCGGCCTCGATCATCGAATCGCCCACCACCTTCAGCAGGAAGAGCGTGCCCTCGCCCACCAGCTCGCGGGGTAGCGGGAAGACGTCTTCGACGGCTTCCTCGGCGAGGATCGGCCCACCGGCGGCGATGCGCCCGAGCACGGGGACGAAGGCGGGTTCCGGCTGCGCGTCCGAGCCGGCCACCTCGGTCACCGGCGCCGCTGGGACTTCGTCGGCGCCGCGGACATCGACAGCTCGGGGACGGTTGGGATCGCGACGCAGGTAGCCCTTGCGCTCCAGGGTGCGCAACTGGTGGGCCACCGAGGACGTCGACGTCAGGCCCACGGCGTCACCGATCTCCCGGATGCTCGGTGGATAGCCGCGTCTGGTGACCGACTCCCGAATCACATTGAGGATCGTGCGCTGGCGTTCGGTAAGCGATGAATCAACCGCCCGCAACCGGCCGTCACGGCCGGTGGATGAGGTGTCACTGCTGCCGCTCATGGCACTGAATGTAGCCGCCCGGGGGCAAACAATCAAACGTGTGTTCGATGGGCGTGTCGCGCGCCGTCGGATCGGCCCGCCCGCGGACTTACTCAAAGGCTAAATGTCGGTGGCGGGGTCTAGCGTTTCGCCCGTGGGACACGCTTCGCTCATACGTTCGGACATCAACGTAAAGAGCGATAGAGTCGAACACGTGAGCGAGCGTCGTCGATCGGAGGAACGCAGATGACAGTCATCCACACAGTTTCGCCGCGGGCCCGCAGCGCCCGGCGCCCGATCAGCGGGCCGGTGCCGGCATCGCGCTACGGCAGGGAGTCCCGCCGGCCCGGCCAGTGCAGAGCTGTCCGGCCGGCGCCGCGTTACAACGGCACGGGCGTGGCGGTGTCCGCCGCGCCGCACCGCGCGCGGCGGCCCGTCACCTGGGCGACGTCTGTGGGCCTGGCCTTGGGTGCCGGCGCGATCACCTTGTGGCTGGGATTGGTCGGGCATGTGGGGCAGGTGCTCAATGGCGAATCCACCGGGTCATCCGCGCACCCGCCAGAGCGCCTGGCGATCGTGCGCGTCGAACCCGGCGAGTCCCTCGACGACCTGGCGCACCGGGTGGCGCCGGCCGCGCCGGCCCGGCGGGTCGCCGAACGCATCCGCGACCTCAACGACCTCTTGTCGCCGGCGCTGGCGGCCGGTCAGGCGCTCATCGCGCCGGTGGGCTGACGGCCGTGCGGGTGCGCAACCAAAACCGGGGCACACCAATGCCGCGCGGTACCCATGGCGGTGCGCACCGGTTGCGCGCGCAGCCGGGGGTGGGGCGGGTAGGCTCGGACTGTCCTGCGATGTCTGTTTTGGCGGCACG
>JAQTVU010000589.1 GCA_028706695.1 Mycobacterium sp. | reverse complement strand
AGCCCTCCGGGAGCGTCACGAACGCGTCGCCGATGCGGGCCAGCAGCGCCTTGTCCACCCCGGTGAACAGTCCCGCGGGGATCATCTGATCGGACTCGACGGAGGTGCTGGGCCGCGCGCCGTGTGCCTCCAGCTCCCGGACCTCGTTGAAGACCCGCTCCAGTTGACCCTGGTAGTCGCGCAGCGCGTCCTCGGCCTCCTTGAGGGAAATGTCTCCGCGGCCGATCAGGGACTCGGTGTAGCTCTTGCGCACGCCGCGCTTGGTGTCGACCGCGTCGTACATGGCTGGGTTGGTCATCGACGGGTCGTCGCCCTCGTTGTGGCCGCGGCGCCGGTAGCACAGCATGTCGATGACGACGTCCTTCTTGAACATCTGCCGGAAATCCACGGCAAGCTTGGCCACCCACACGCACGCTTCCGGGTCGTCGCCGTTGACGTGGAAGATCGGCGCGCCGATCATCTTGGCGACGTCGGTGCAGTACTCGCTGGACTTGGAATGTTCCGGCGCGGTGGTGAAGCCGATCTGGTTGTCGACGACGATGTGGATGGTGCCGCCGACCCGGTAGCCGGGCAGGTTCGCCATGTTCAGTGTCTCGGAGACCACGCCCTGGCCGGCGAATGCGGCGTCTCCGTGCAGCATCAGCGGCACCACCGAGAACCTCTTCTCGCCGCCGCCGTCGGCCCGGTCCAGCAGGTCCTGCTTGGCCCGGACCAGGCCTTCCAACACCGGATCGACGGCTTCCAGGTGCGACGGGTTGGCGGTCAGCGACACCTGGATGTCGTTGTCCCCGAACATCTGCAGGTACACGCCGGTGGCGCCTAGGTGATATTTGACGTCGCCCGAGCCGTGCACGAGCGACGGGTTGAGGTTGCCCTCGAACTCGGCGAAGATCTGCCGGTACGGTTTGCCGACGATGTTGGCCAGCACGTTGAGCCGGCCGCGGTGCGGCATGCCGATGACCACCTCGTCGAGGCCGTGCTCGGCGCACTGGTCGATCACCGTGTCCATCGTCGGGATCACGCTCTCGGCGCCTTCCAGCGAAAAACGCTTCTGCCCAACGTATTTGGTCTGCAGGAACGTTTCGAAGGCCTCGGCGGCGTTGAGCCTGCTCAGGATGTATTTCTGTTCGGCGACAGTCGTTTTGACGTGCCTGGCCTCGATCCGCTCCTGCAGCCACTGCTGCTGCTCGGGCTCGAGGATGTGGGTGTACTCCACGCCGATGTGGCTGCAGTAGGCGTCGTGCAGCAGGTCGAGGACATCGCGCAGGCTCTTGTACTCGCTGCCGGCGAAGCCGTCGACCTTGAACACCCGGTCGAGGTCCCACAGCGTCAGGCCGTGGCTGAGCATATCGAGGTCGGGATGACTGCGAAACCTGGTGCCATCCAATCGCAGCGGGTCGATGTCGGCCATCAGGTGCCCGCGGTTGCGGTAGGCGGCGATCAGCTCCATGACGCGGGCGGTCTTGTCCACGAGGGGATCGGGGTTGTCGGTGCTCCAGCGCAGCGGCATGTAGGGGATGCTCAGCTCGCGGAAGATCTCGTCCCAGAAGCCGTCCGAGAGCAGCATCTGGTGGATGGCGCGCAGGAAGTCGCCGGACTCCGCGCCCTGGATGATGCGGTGGTCGTAGGTCGAGGTGAGGGTGATCAGCTTGCCGATGCCCAGTTCGGCGATGCGCTCCGCACTGGCGCCCTGATACTCGGCGGGATATTCCATCGCGCCCACGCCGATGATCGCGCCCTGACCGGCCATCAGCCTGGGCACCGAGTGCATGGTGCCGATGGTGCCCGGGTTGGTCAGCGAAATCGTCACGCCGGCAAAATCTTCGGCGCTCAGCTTGCCGTCACGCGCTCGCCGGACGATGTCTTCATAGGCGGTGACGAACTGGGCGAACGGCAACTCTTCGCAGCGTTTGATTCCCACCACCACCAGGGAGCGCCTGCCGTCCTTGCCCTGCAGGTCGATCGCCAGGCCCAGGTTCGTGTGCGCCGGGGTGACGGCGGTCGGTTTGCCGTCGACCTCGGTGTAGTGGCGGTTCATGTTCGGGAACTGCTTTATCGCCTGCACCATGGCGTAGCCCAGGATGTGGGTGAAGGAGATCTTGCCGCCGCGGGTGCGCTTGAGCTGGTTGTTGATGATGATCCGGTTGTCGACGAGCAGCTTGGCCGGAATCGCGCGGACGCTGGTCGCCGTGGGCACCTCCAGCGACGCGGACATGTTCTTGACGACGGCCGCGGCGGCGCCGCGCAACACCTGCAGCTGGTCGCCCTCGGCCGGCGGGGCGACGGAGGCCTGGCCCGGCTGCGCGGCCATCGCACCGTTGGCGGGCGTGCCTGGTACGGGGGAGGGCCGGCCCGCCGCGGCGTGCCTTGCCGGTGCGGCGGCCGCACCGCGCTGCCCGTCGGGAGGGGCCGGGACGGCGCGGGCGGATTCGGCGGCCGGCTCGGGGTTGTAGTCGGCCAAAAACTCATGCCAGCTGGGATCGACCGACGAGGGGTCATCGCGGAACTTGCGGTACATCTCCTAGACTAGCCATTCGTTTTGTCCGAATGGTGAACTAACGTTGCTCACAACCGCTGCTCGCCTCAAATCTTTCTGTATCTTTCTGTCCTGCAAGCGCGTGATCGGCGCCTGCGACCTGCTGTGAATCCA
>JAQTVU010000588.1 GCA_028706695.1 Mycobacterium sp. | reverse complement strand
ACCCCGACGGCCCGATCGCCAGCAGTGCCACCACGATCGGCGACGAGGATCCCGACTTCGCCGGCTCCTGCTACGTCCACGTGCAGAAGTACGTCCACGACATGCCGTCGTGGGAATCCTTGCCGGTCCCCGAGCAGGAGCAGGTGATCGGCCGGACCAAGCTGGACGATATCGAGCTCGACGAAGACGTGAAGCCCGCCAACTCCCACATCGCGCTCAACGTCATCACCGACGATGATGGCACCGAGTGCAAGATCGTGCGGCACAACATGCCGTTCGGCGAGGTGGGCGCGGGCTGCTACGGCACCTACTTCATCGGGTATTCGCGCCGGCCCGGGGTCACCGAGCAGATGCTGCGCAACATGTTCCTGGGCGATGCGGCCGGCAACACCGACCGCATCCTCGACTTCTCCACCGCGCTCACCGGCGCGATGTTCTTCTCCCCCACCGTCGACTTCCTCGACGACCCGCCGCCCCTACCCGGCCGGCCGGCGCCGCAGCGGGCACCGGCCCTCGCCTCCGGCGAGGGCTCACTTTCGATCGGCAGCCTGAAAGGAACCTCTCGATGAACAACCTGTACCGCGACCTGGCGCCGGTCACCGACGCCGCCTGGACCGAAATCGAACTGGAGGCGACGCGGACGTTCAAACGCCATGTCGCCGGGCGGCGGGTCGTCGACGTCAGTGACACGGGCGGGCCGATCGCCGCAGCGGTCAGCACCGGGCGGCTGCAAGACGTCCAGGCACCCACCGATGGCGTGATCGCACACCTGCGGGCGAGCAAACCGCTTGTCCGCCTGCGGGTTCCGTTTGCGTTGTCGCGCGGGGAAATCGACGATGTCGAGCGCGGTGCGCATGACTCCGACTGGGACCCGGTCAAAGCCGCCGCAAAGAAACTGGCGTTCGTCGAGGACCGCGCCATCTTCGAGGGCTACGCTGCCGCGTCGATCGAGGGTATCCGTAGCTGCAGTTCGAATCCGCCGTTGAAGCTGCCCGAAGACCCGCGCGACATGCCCGATGCGATCTCGCAGGCGTTGACTTCCCTGCGGCTGGCAGGTGTCGACGGCCCGTACTCGGTGCTGTTGTCCGCCGACGTCTACACCAAAGTCAGTGAGACCACCGAGCACGGGTATCCGATTCGCGAGCATCTGAACCGGCTGGTCGACGGCGACATCATCTGGGCGCCGGCCATCGATGGTGCCTTCGTGCTGACCACCCGCGGCGGTGACTTCGACCTGCAGCTGGGCACCGACGTGGCGATCGGCTACATTAGCCACGACGCCCACACCGTGCAGCTCTACATGCAGGAGGCGATGACGTTCTTGTGCTATACCGCCGAGGCGTCGGTCTGCCTCGGCTAGCTGACAGCTAGCTGACGGCGCGACGGCGTGCCGCTGATGTGCATGCGCTTCACCGACTTCGACAAGGACCGCTGATGGCGACCTCGGACGGATTTCACCCCGATTTCGACGAGACGACCGCAGATTTCGCGCGCCGCCGGGTGCACCATGTCAAGGGAACCGATCTCAGTTCCGACACCGCACAGTCGGTTGGCCTGCAACGCCTCGCCGCCCTGTCCGGCCGGTCGGTCGGTGCGGAGAAGCTCTGGATGGGTGAGACGCACGTGTCCCCCGGAACCGTCTCGGCCAGCCATCACCACGGCGAATCCGAGACCGCGATCTACGTGCGAAGCGGCAACCCGGAGTTCGTCTTTCATGACGGCGAACAAGAGGTGCGCATCTCGACGCGACCCGGGGACTATGTGTTCGTGCCGCCGTATCTTCCGCACCGCGAGGAAAACCCCGATCCGGACACCCCTGCCGAGGTCGTGATCGCGCGCAGCACGCAAGAGGCCATCGTGGTGAATCTGCCCCGCCTCTACCCACTCGACGACGCTCGCTGACGGCCCCGGCAACCGCCGGTCACTCAGCGAATTCTCACCATATTCTCGGGTCCCGAATCGCCTGGCTCCCAGGATCCCCAAAGCCCCCGGCCGCAGGATCAATTCATGACGAATGAGCCCGCGAATGAGCTGACGTGCGACAACCTGATCGAACGCTACCTGCGCACGCGCGGCAGCCGATATTTCCGGGGCCAACATGACGGTGACTACTTCTACGTCGCCAACACCCGCCCCCGGCGACTGCACGTCCATCTCGAGGTCTGCCCCGCCCACCACGACGTGGTGATCATCCGGATCGTGCCCGGATGCTTCTGCCCCGTCGCCGATCGTCCCTGGCTGACGCACTTTGCCGAGAGGTGGAATCAGGAGGACCGTGAGGTCACCGCAATCGTCCACGGATCTTGCGATCCTCAGCGCATCGGTGTGGTGGCGCGCCGCTCACAGTGGGTCCGGCGCAACGTGTCATTCGAGGAGTTCGCTTGCTTCGCCGACCGCGCCATCGCCGACGCGATCGAGTTCTTCGCCGATCTGAGCCCGGTTGTCGAATGGCCCGCCCAGCACCAAGCCCCGTTGCGAGACGCCGGCTGACACCCGCCCGCCGGCCTGCGCCGCAGGCGTTTCGGCTCAGAGCGCCGGTACAGCGTCCAGCACCGAATAAAACAGCCCCAGGCCATCGTCGGAGGGGCCGGTCAGCGCCTCGATGGCGTGCTCGGGATGCGGCATCAGCCCGACCACGCGACCGTCGGCCG
>JAQTVU010000587.1:877-2652 GCA_028706695.1 Mycobacterium sp. | reverse complement strand
TGATCTCGGCGCTGACACTGATCTTCATGATCATGTTGCTGCTGACCCGCAGCGTCGTCGCCGCCCTGGTCATCGTGACCACCGCGGGCAGCTCGATCGCGGCATCCTTCGGGCTGTCCGTGCTCATCTGGCAGGACCTGTTCGGCTTCAAGATCCACTGGATCGTGATGGCGCTGTCGGTCATCATCCTGCTGGCCGTGGGGTCCGACTACAACCTGCTGCTGGTCTCCCGTTTCAAGGAAGAGATCCACGCCGGACTCAAAACCGGATACATCCGGTCCATGGCCGGCACCGGCACGGTGGTGACGTCGGCGGGACTGGTGTTCGCCTTCACCATGGCGGCCATGCTGGGCAGCGAGCTGACCGTGCTGGGACAGTTCGGCTCCACGGTCTGCATCGGCCTGCTGCTCGACACCCTGGTCGTGCGCACCCTGCTGATGCCGTCGGTGGCCACCATGCTCGGTCGCTGGTTCTGGTGGCCGCAGGTCGTCCACCCCCGCGGCGACAACGGGCGGCGGCCGGTGACCAAACGAGCCGAGGCCGACACCCGCCCGATACCGGTGTCCTCACATCGCTGATCCGCGCCGCTACCCGGTCAGCTGCGCGCAGACCGCCACGGCTCCGGCGCCGACGTGCACCGCGAGCACCGGGCCCAGCGGTGTGCCGATCGCGGGTCGGCAGGCCGGTAGCCGCTCGGCGAGGGCCGCGGCCACCCGCTCGGCGCCGTCCGGATTGGCGACGTGGTGCACCGCCAGCGCCGCGGAATTCTCGCCCACCACCTCACAGACCCGATCGATCATCGCCTCGGTCGCATTGTTGACGGTGCGAAACCGTTGCGCCAAAACAAGTTTGCCGTCCTCGATGCGCAGCAGCGGCTTGAGCGCCAGCGCGGTGCCCAACCAGGCCTGGGCCCCGCCGATCCGTCCGCTGCGGCGCAGATTGTCCAGACGGTGGACCACCATGAACGCGTGGGTGCGCGGCACGGCCGACCACGCGGCCTGTGCGACGGTGTCCAGGTCGGCCCCGGAGGCGGCGGCCCGCGCGGCGGCCAGCGCGATGAAACCGGTGCCCATCGCGGCCGACTTCGAGTCGACAATCCGCACGGCCGGCCCCAGCCCGGCGGCCCGCTGCGCGGCGGCGTGGGTGCCCGACAGGCCCGAGGAGATATGTACGGCCACCACGCCGTCGCCGCCGCTGTCGTGCAGCGCCCGACGATAGGCCTCGCCGAGTTCGGCCGGGGTGGCGGCCGCGGTGGTGGCGTGGCGCTTGTGGACGTCGTCAGGGATGTCGTCAACGCCGTCACGCAGGTCGACACCGTCGAGCAGGATGTGCAGCGGCACCACACGTATCGCCCACTTCTCGCGCGTCTCGGCCGGTAGCCGCGCCGACGCGTCCGTCACCACCACGACGGTCACGAACGCCGCCCTCCGGCGCGAGCGGCTGCGGATACCTCCCGCGGGTGGGGGCGTGCCGCCACCTCATCGCTGCGCTGTGCACGGTCGTCGGCGCGGGACATGGTCAGTTACACGGTTTCTCGCTCGGCACCCCGGCTTGGGCGAGCGCCTTGAGCATCAGCTCCGCCACCGCCCGGTGAGCTTCGAAATTCCAGTGGATTCCGTCGGGGTTGCCGCGTCCGCCCCTGATCTCTTCGGACACAGCGGCTTTGAGGTCCACCAGGGGAACGTCGTGACGTTGCGCCCAGTCGGTGATCGCCGCGGCGGTCCCCGAGCGGCCATGGTGTGCCCGGCCGTAGCTGTCGGCGACGTGCACGGGCG
>JAQTVU010000587.1:0-867 GCA_028706695.1 Mycobacterium sp. | reverse complement strand
TTGAAATCGATTGCGGCGCGGGTTCGTTCGAGGTATTCGGCGCTCAACTGCGGCGGCAGGGCGGACCTGGCCAGCGGGGAGAGCCTGGGCTGCACCCAGGCGTACCCGACGCGCATCCAGCGCCGCAGCCACGGCGGCCGCACATAGCGGATCGATTCCCGTAACGCGGTGGGCAGCACCGACGGCAGCGAGTCCATGCCACCGGTGGCGAAGATCACCGCACCCGCCCGGGGCAGCGCCGCCCAGGCCCGCGGGTCCTGGGTCGCCGCCCACCAGACATCACGGCAGGTCCAGCCAATCCGGCCGATCAGCTCCAGGTCCCAATCAAGTTGTCCGGCAACAATATTGGGCCAGATCCGCGGATCGTCGGCGGGCAGGCCGCCCAGCGGCCCGTAATAGGCCAGCGAGTCGGCGAACACCAGCAGCGTGGGCCGTGCCTCAGAGGTCATCGGTGGCAACCTGCGCCGAAGCGTTCCACACGTCCAGCCGCCACTCGATGCTGTGGAAGTCGGCGCCCGACTGCCCGGAGTGACCCGACAGCTGCGCCCAGCTGGCATTGCCCATGCCGCCCAGGATCGGCCAGTTGGCGACCGGAAGCCTCAGCAGCGCGGCCGACAACGCGGCGATCAGCCCGCCGTGGGCCACCAGCACCACCGGCCGGTCCGGTAGGTGGGCGGCGCCCCATTCCGGGTTGCCGGACACCAGCTCGGCCACCAACGGCAGGCTGCGGGCGGCCACATCGACCCGGCTTTCCCCGCCGTGCGGCGCCCGCGTCGCGTCGGCGCGCCACGCCAGCCGGGCCCCGGGGGTCTGGATGTCGACATCGGCGTGTGTCAGACCCTGCCAGTCACCCAGATACGTTTCGCG
>JAQTVU010000586.1 GCA_028706695.1 Mycobacterium sp. | reverse complement strand
AGCGGATGTATCCGGCCGCCGGCTATCGCGCCACGACGGCCACCGTGACGGTCCCCATTCCGCGGGCCGGCGGTGTGGGGGCGCCACGCATCCGCGATGTCGAGTTGCTTCAGATGGTGGCCAACCTGGTGACGGCACTGCAGGGGAAACCGCAGTTGGCAATTGATATAACGAATGCGACATCCGCGGAGACGCCGAGTGAGGAGCGGCGCCAGACCAGCCGCGCCGGCGACGATGCAAAGCGGAGCGATGAGGAGGAGCGGCGCCAGACCAGCCGCGCCGGCGACGATGCAAAGCGGAGCGATGAGGAGGAGCGGCGCCAGACCAGCCGCGCCGGCGACGATGCAGAGCGGAGCGCACCGCCCGCTTGCGGGGAACGAAGCGATGAGGAGCGGCGCTGATGATCGTCATCTTGTTCGACCCCCGACGCCCTTCGCTGGTGCCCGTCGAGGCCGTCGAATATCTCAGCGGTGAGGTGCAGTACACCGAAGAGATGCCCGTGGCGGTGCCCTGGTCGCTACCCACGGCACGCCCGGTGGGCTTCGGAGACGACGCGCCGGTGTTGCTGTCGTCGGACGCCGGTCACCCCGTCGTCACCGCCCGGCTGGCGGCCGGGGCGCGGCTGATCGCGGCGCCGGCGACTCCGCGCGGGGAACGGCTGGTCGACGCCGTCGCGATGGTGGACAGGCTGCGCACCGCCGGACCGTGGGAAAGCCAGCAAACCCATGAGTCGCTGCGCAGGTTTTTGCTGGAGGAGACTTACGAGCTGTTGGACGCGGTCCGCAGCGGCGACGCCGACCAACTGCGCGAAGAACTCGGCGACGTGTTGCTGCAGGTCATCTTCCACGCCCGCATCGCCGAAGAGGCGCCGCGGTCCGCGTTCACCATCGACGACGTCGCCGCCGCGCTGATGCGGAAGCTGGGCAACCGGGTGCCCGGAGTCCTTGCGGGAGAAGATATCTCGCTGGAAGACCAGGTGGCGCAGTGGGAGGAGCGCAAGGCGGCCGAAAGGCCGCGTAAGTCGGTGATGGACGACGTCCACTACGGTCAGCCGGCACTGGCGCTGGCGCAGAAGGTGATTGAACGCGCGGAGAAGGCCGGCGTGCCCGCCGACCTGATTCCCGCAGCGATCACCTCTGTCGTCGTGTCCGCCGACACCGACGCCGAAAGCGCATTGCGTACCGACGTGTTGGAGTTCGTCGACATCGTGCGCGGTGTGGAGAAGGCGATCGGCGCCACCCGCCGCGGGGATATCGTTCCCGACGAGTTGGACGTGACGCCGCTGGGCGACATCGCTGAGGACGAATGGCGGCAGCACTGGCCGCGCGATGCGCAGGCCGTCGACGCCGGACTGGCGCAGGCGAACGGCGCAATCGCCGCAGCCGCTGAGGATGGAGCCGGGGCCGCCTCGGATGCGCCCGCGCGGTAACGGCCGCCGCCGCGCAGAATTTGCAATGGCGATCGCAGCGGGATTCGTTGCGGCGTGCCCGTCCCAGGTGATCGGACGCTTTGTCCTGTCCGAAACGGGCCGGCAGCTAACCGGAAACCCGCTTGATTCGGTGCCATGGGGAGGCTTTGGGAGCCCGAAATGGCCGGACTGGCTCCACGCGCATGGGACGATGGTGATTGGAGAAGTTGGCGCAGGCGAGTTTGTAGGGAGCTTGGGTGTCGCCGAGGCGTTGGTTGCGTGCGGCCGCCGTGATCGGCGCGACCGCGATGCTGCTGGCGTCCAGCTGCACCTGGCAACTCAGCCTGTTCATCCCCGAAGGCGTGCCGCCGCCGGCCGGGGCTCCGGTGCCGGCGGTCGACACTCACGGCGCCGGCCGGCCCGCGGATCAGCTGCATGCATGGGCCGAGCAACGCTCCGCGGCCTTGGAGATTCCGGTCATCGCGCTGGAGGCCTACGCCTATGCCGCTCGGGTCGCCGAGGTCGAGAATCCCAAATGCCATCTGGCGTGGACCACGCTGGCCGGAATCGGGCAGGTCGAAAGCCATCACGGCACCTACCGTGGCGCGGTGCTGGCCCCAAATGGCGATGTGAGCCCGCCCATTCGGGGTGTTCGGCTCGACGGCAGCGGCGGCAACCTGCGCATCGTCGACGCGGAGCAGGAGGTGACGGACAAAGACGGTGTGGCGCGTGCGATGGGACCCATGCAGTTCATTCCGGAGACATGGCGGTTGTACGGGGTCGACGCCCACAACGACGGCGTTGTCAGCCCGGACAACATCGACGACGCGGCGCTGGCCGCGGCGGGATATTTATGCTGGCGCGGAAAAGACCTCGCCACACCGCGGGGATGGGTCACCGCGCTGCGCGCCTACAACAACTCCAGCATCTACGCGCGGGCGGTCCGGGACTGGGCGACCGCCTACGCGGCCGGTCACCCGCTGTAGCAGGATGTATCGCTGACGCAACACGATGTGCAGCACCGGCTACGACGCAAGGAGAACCCAGTGCCAATTATCGAGCAGGTCGGGGCCCGTGAGATCCTCGATTCGCGCGGCAACCCGACCGTCGAGATCGAGATCGCCCTCGGCGACGGGACGTTTGCGCGCGCGGCGGTGCCGTCGGGCGCGTCGACCGGGCAGCACGAGGCCGTCGAGTTGCGCGACGGCGGTGAGCGCTACGGCGGCAAAGGCGTGCAGAAGGCC
>JAQTVU010000585.1 GCA_028706695.1 Mycobacterium sp. | reverse complement strand
GCGCGTGGCCTGGAGATGGTGCGACCGCCAGCGCACTTGGGCGACGAACCGCGATTCGACACTTGGCTTTGGTCGCGGTTGTGGCGGCGTTTGCGCGGGACGACCCAGAGGAGTGGCGACGCGGTCTTCGGGCGGACCGCAGTGAGGAGGGCCGTGGATGGCCAGCGATCGGCTGAACGCGCTCTATCGCGCGCAGATCTGGGAGGAGAGTACACAGCAGATCTGCCGCGAGCGCATCCACTGGATTTGCTCCCAGGTGCAAGGCGAGGACGTGCTCGACCTCGGCTGCTCCGAAGGCATGGCGTCGCTGTTGCTCGGTCAGGAGGGGCACCAGGTGGTCGGGGTCGACATCAACCCGGCCGCGGTGGAGGTGGCCCGCCAGGAGCTGACCTCGCTTCCGGATTTCGTGCGGCAAAACGTGCGTTTTGAGCTGATCAGCGCAGGGCGTCTGCCGTTCGACGACGCTTCCTTCGACACGGTGTTGATGGGGGAAGTCCTGGAGCATCAGACCCGGCCGGAGCGACTGCTGGCTGAGGCCCGTCGAGTCCTGCGGCCCGGGGGCGTGGCGGTGGTGACGACCCCGTTCGGCGTGCTGCGCGACGAGGACCACAAGCAGACCTTCTACCTCAGCGACTTTGTCGAGCTGATCACGCGCTTCTTTCACACGGAGCACCTGCACACGCTCGGGAAGTACATCTGTTACGTGGGCAGCGTCGCGCGCGTCAGCGGCGTATCTGAAAACGGCGTCGTCGAGCCGCTCCGGCTGCTCCGCCTTTCCGAGGAGACGTTCCATCGCGCGGAGAACACGTACCTCGAGCGGCTCGATCGCACTCGGGGGGAGTTGAACACGCTGAAGCAGAAGCTGACCCACCTCCATGCCACCGCCGACGCCGAACGCAAGGAGCGCTCTGCCTTGGCGGCCAAGTTGATGGTCGCCCAGCGCTGGTACAACCGCTCTCTGCAGTTCATGAGCGAGCTGCGCACCCTGCTGAATCGCAACGGAAAGCTCGGCGACCTCTCGCAACTGACCGCGCGCACGGAGCGCATCCTGTCGACCGCCAATGGGCAGGTGGACGCCGCCCACGCGCTGGACATGCTCGCGGAAGTGGTACGCGACCTGGTAGGCGGCTTGGAATCGCAGCTCGTGACGCGCGAGCGGGAGCTGGTGCGTATGCGGGAGGCCCAGCAGGTCGAGTTGGCCCGTTTGCAGCAACTACGCCAAGAGGAAGTCGACCGTGTCCGGCGCGAGCTCCAGACGACGGTCGAGCAACAGCGTTCCGCCGCTGAACGCCGCGTACACGAGGTGCGCAAAAAGGAGGTCGGGGCCGTGCAGCGGGCGCTGAAGCAAAAAGAGGCTCAGCTCGCCCAGTTCGAACGCAACACAACGTACCTGCGCAAGCGCCTGAGTCGTCACCGCGAGTTGCTCAACTATTTTAAAGCTGAACTGGTCCTGAAACGGCAAGAGGTCCGCTATCGGCTTGGCGATGCCTTCGTCGGTGCCCTGAAGCACCCGCGGGACCTCGTGCTGTTACCCATACGCCTGGCGCGCCTGTTCTTCGAGGGCCTGCACCGCACCTTCCAACGGCGACGCCACAGCGCTGAGCCCCCGCCAGCGGAAATGGCGCCCGCGCCGGTCGCCGTGCCGGTTGCGACCACACCGCCCGCACCCCCGGCAGTCAAAGTCAAGTCAAAGCCAGCCGCGCCGCGGCCAGTGGTGAGCGCACCCGAGCCAGCGGTCGCTCCTGCCCCACATCCCCCAAGCGAGCCCGCGCTCGCGGCACCCCTGGCCGAACCGAAATTCCGGTTTCAGCCCGTCGTTGCCCCGGATCGCCCGCCGCACCTCCCCGTCACGCTGGCGACAATCATGGACGAGTTCACCGCCGCGTGTTTCAAGCCCGAAGCGCGGCTGTTGGCGGTGACGCCCGACAATTGGCGTTCCGTGCTGGAGCAGGAGCGCCCGAACGCGCTATTTGTGGAGTCCGCGTGGCAAGGGAATGCCGGTGCCTGGGCGTCGCAGTTGACCCGTGCTCAGCACATCCCGAACGGCCCGCTGCTGGCGCTGGTCGACTGGTGCAAGTCTAACCACATTCCGACGGTGTTCTGGAACAAGGAGGACCCGCCGAATTTCGAGCACTTTATCCACGCCGCCAAGCACTTTGAGCACATCTTCACGACGGACGAGGACTGCATTCCGCGCTATCGCGCGCAGGTCCCCCACACCCACGTATACGCCTTGCCGTTCGCCGCGCAGCCGGCCGTCCACAACCCGGTCGGCAGCCGGGCGCCACGCTACGGTCGCCTCTGCTTCGCCGGGACGTACTACAACAAGCGGCATGCCGACCGGCGCAAGGACGTGGAGCTGCTGCTGGGGCCGGCGCTCACGCGCGGACTGAGCATCTTCGATCGCATGGCCGATTACACGAAGAGCGACAACTACCACTTTCCGCCCGAGTATCGTCCGGCGATTTGCGGCGCGTTACCGTACGCGGAGATGCTGGACGCGTACAAGCGCTTTGATGTGTTCCTCAACGTGAACTCCGTCACCGAATCCCCCACGATGTTCTCGCGGCGCGTGTTCGAGCTGCTGGCGTGCGGCACGCCCGTAATTAGCACGTACGCGCTGGGCATCGAGCGCTTGCTGGGCGCGGACATG
>JAQTVU010000584.1 GCA_028706695.1 Mycobacterium sp. | reverse complement strand
AATGGGGAATTGGGAGGCTCTTGACGCCTCGCTCAGCCCGCCGCGTCTCCGCGACGTACCGGGTCCCCTGCTACCCGGGGCTCCGATGGCTACCGGAACGCGATTTCCGCCCGCTAGTCCAATCTAGCTTTCACGACGCAACATGACGGACAGCCTACGATCGACGTGATGACCGCCCCGCTCCGCGAACCCTCCGTCGCCGTTGAGGAGCGCGTGCTTCCCGTCGTCAGCCCCGGGCCGCTGATTCCGGTGGCCGATTTCGGACCGACCGATCACCTCCGGGGCTGGATCGCGACCGGCGTCATCACCGTGCTGGCAACGGTCACCCGGTTTCTCAACCTGGGCTCGCCGACCGACGCCGGCACACCGATCTTCGACGAGAAGCATTACGCCCCCCAGGCCTGGCAGGTGCTGCACAACCACGGGGTGGAGGACAATCCCGGCTTCGGCCTGGTCGTCCATCCCCCGGTCGGCAAACAGCTGATCGCGATCGGCGAGGCGGTCTTCGGCTACAACGGCGTGGGCTGGCGGTTCACCGGCGCGCTGCTCGGCGTGGTGATGGTGGCTCTGGTGATGCGCATCGTCCGCCGGATCAGCCGCTCCACCCTGGCCGGTGCGATCGCCGGGTTGCTGCTCATCTGCGACGGTGTCAACTTTGTCACCGCGCGGACCGCGCTGCTCGATGGCATCCTGACCTTTTTCGTGGTCGCGGCGTTCGGCGCGCTCATCGTCGACCGTGACCAGGTGCGCCAGCGGATGCATGTCGCGCTGCTGGAGGGCCGCGGCACCGAGACGGTGTGGGGTCCGCGGCTAGGGGTGCGCTGGTGGCGGTTCGGCGCGGGCGTGCTGCTGGGACTGGCGTGTGGGACGAAGTGGTCCGGTTTGTACTTTGTGCTCTTCTTCGGTGTGATGTCGTTGGCGTTCGACGTGGCCGCGCGGCGCCAATATCAGGTGACGAGGCCATGGCTGGGATCCGTGCGCCGCGACTTGATCCCCACCGGGTACGCGTTGGGACTCATCCCGGTCGCGGTGTACCTGGCCAGCTATGCGCCCTGGTTTGCCTCCGAGACCGCGATCGACCGCCACCAGGTTGGCCTGACAATCGGTCCGCACAGCATCGTTCCGCTGCCCGACGCGGTTCGCTCGCTGTGGTACTACAGCGCGAAGGCACTGCAGTTCCATGCGGGGCTGACCAATGCCGCTGGCAATTACCACCCGTGGGAGTCGAAGCCCTGGAGCTGGCCGATGTCGTTGCGGCCGGTGCTCTACGCCATCGACCAGCAAAATGTTCCGGGTTGTGGCACGCAGTCGTGCGTCAAAGCGGTGCTGCTCGTCGGCACGCCGGCCATGTGGTGGCTGGCGGTGCCGGCGCTGTTCTACGCGTGCTGGCGAGCCTTCGTCCGCCGCGACTGGCGCTACGCCGCGGTCCTGGTCGGCTACTGCGCGGGGTGGCTGCCGTGGTTTGCCGACATCGGCCGGCAGATGTATTTCTTCTACGCGGCGACCATGGCGCCGTTCCTGGTCATGATCCTGGCGCTGATTTGCTGCGATGTTCTCTACGCCCCCGCGCAAGGTCCCGAGCGGCGCACCCTCGGTCTGCTCGCCGTCAGCTGCTACGTCGCCTTGGTGGTCACCAACTTCGCTTGGCTGTTCCCGATTCTGACGGGTCTGCCGATCTCACAGGAGACCTGGAACGTGGAGATCTGGCTGCCCAGCTGGCGCTGACGTCGGTGCGCGGCTGGAGGCCGGCTAGTGCCCTCCCAGAGTCGGCCTTAGAGGAGGTCGCGTGCGGCGGGGCAGGACATGCAGCGTGGACCGCCGCGGCCGGTGCCCAATTCGGCCCCCGCGATGGTCAGCACTTCGATGCCGGCGTCTTGCAGACAGGCGTTGGTCTGGGCGTTGCGTTCGTAGGCGACGACGACGCCCGGGGCCAAAGCCAACGTGTTGTTGCCGTCATCCCACTGTTCGCGCTCGGCGACGAGGGGATCCAAGCCGGTGTCGATGACGCGCAACTTATCGATCTGCATCGCCTTGGCCGCGGCCTCGAGGAACGGCGTCTCCTCGCTGATGGCCACGCCGTCGGGTGTGCGCTCGATGGTGAACGCCGTGAGGGTGTCGACGATGTTGGCGTACATCACCATGGTGTCGGTGTCGACCATCGTGCACACCGTGTCCAGATGCATCTGCGCACGCTGCTGCGCGATCGGCACGGCGAGCACCGTGTTCGCCAAGTCATCGTCGAAGAGGCTGCGCGCCAATGCTTCGGCGCCGGCGGGGGTGGTGCGTTCCCCCACCCCGACAGCGAGGACGCCCGGTGCAAGCAACAGCACGTCCCCGCCCTCGACCGGGGCGGTGCGCGACTCGTAGGCACGCCGCACCCCGGTGAAACGCGGGTGATGGGCATAGATCAGGTCGGTCAACGACGCCTCACGTGCCCGCGCGTGCAGCGCCAGCGTCGGAATCACCACCCGCGGCCCGATCCAAATCGACGAGTCGCGGGTGAACAGCAGGTTGGGCAGCGGGTTGATGACGAAGTCCGCGCCGTGGTGCATGCGCAACACCAGCGACACGTCGGTGCGGATGTCCGACGGCAGCTCGTTGAACGTCATGCCGGCCGTTAGCACGTCGGCCAACCGCACCGGCTCGAGGCCGCGCAAGTACGCC
>JAQTVU010000583.1 GCA_028706695.1 Mycobacterium sp. | reverse complement strand
GCTCCGGGTGCCCGACGATCACGGTCGTGACCGCCTCGTCGCCGGAGTCGCATATCGTCCACAGCGACTCAGCGGCAGAAAGCGGCGCGCCGACAAGCTGCGGTGCACCCGGAATGCCCAGAGTCGCACCGCGTTTGGTGCGCGTCAGCTCTGACTCGGGTATCGGCTGGGGGTCGGCCGCCGTTGCCGCGATGAGCCGCGCGGAGGTCAGGTTCAGCACCGGATGCCAGGTCTCGCCCACCCGCACGTACAGCGCCCCGGATCGGCTGCCCATCACGATCCGCGCGTGATCGAGCGATACACGCGGGTGCAGCAAACCCAACACCGCGCAGACCGCCACGGCCAGCGCCGCCAGCGCGCAGCCGAGCGTCAGCGACGCGGTGCGGCCGTGCACACCCTCCGTGCGGCCGCGCAGCAGCGCCCGCTCGACGCGGCGCAGCAAAAACCGGTAGCCGCTGGCGTACAGCCACGTTGCCGCCTGGCGCGACACTGCTCTCCTCGCGGTTGCCCCGATGTCGTGGCGTTCACGGTAACTCGCAAGCCGGCGGCTCCATGCATCCCATCCACAGCCGGGGGTTGAGAACTGTTCGGTAAAACGCGTGTGACCGATCCATCGAATGGTTGGCGGAAAACCCGAGATGAGATCACCCGCACTCATGCCCGGGTCGCCAACCTGCGCAGCGATCGGCTCCACAAACTCACCACGAGCTTGGCGACAACCCACCAGGTCATCGGTGGGGAGACACTGGCGGTCAAGAATATGATGCGCCGCCCGAAACCTAAACCTGACCCGGGCAATCCCGCTGCGTTCTTGCCCAACGGTGCCGCCGCCAAATCCGGGCTCAACCGCGGGCTGGCTGATGCCGGCCTCGGTGAGATGTTTCGTCAACTCGACTATGTATCACTGCGAGCATTGCGGCCTGGAGATCGACCGGGACCGTAACGCCGCCATCAATTTGGCCCGTCATGCGCTGAGGGCCACGGAGCCGAGTACCGGCGTCGTCGCCGGTGGAGCCGACCGGAAGACCGAGCCTTCCGGCACGGCTGGTGGCAGTGAAACCGGAACCGTTTCACAACCGAGGGCCCGCCCGAAAGCCCGAAAGGACGGGCTGCCTGAAATGCCAGTCATACAAACACTCACATTTCAGGTAACGGTGTTTCATCCTTCCTGGCGGTAGGCGGTACGATTCCGCGAGTGATCTTGCACCGCGCAGCTGACACTCCGGCGGGCGGTGCGCGGCCGGTCGGGCGGTGGGCCGGTATGGGTGCTTGCGCCCTGGTCGGCGCTGCGGGCCTGCTGGCCGCGCCCGGCACCGTCCCGGTCGCCTCTGCCACCGACTGTCCCGAGGCCCAGGTCATCTTCGCCCGAGGCACCAACGAGCCGCCCGGCATCGGACGGGTCGGGGAAGCCTTCGTCGAATCGCTGCGTCAGCAGGCCAATGGCATGAACATCGGCACGTACGGCGTGAACTACAACGCCAGCACGCTTCAGATTCACACCGGTGACGGCGCCCGGGACGTCATTTCCCACATCGAGTCCGTGGCGTCGTCCTGCCCGAACACCAAGCTGGTGCTGGGCGGCTACTCGCAGGGCGCGGACGTCGTCGACATCGTCAGCGGGGTTCCCATCGGCGGAGTCAGCTGGGGCAGTCCGCTACCCGCCGAATACGCCAAGAATGTCGCGGCGGTCGCCGTATTCGGCGACGTGGCCGACCGGTCCGGCTCGTCGCTGGTCAGCAAGGGTTCGATGTTCGGTTCCAAGGTGATCGACCTGTGCAACCCCACCGACCCGATCTGTCACGCGGGCCCCGGCAACGAGTGGAGCGGTCACACCGAGGGCTACGTCCCGGTGTACACCACCCAGGCGGCGGCGTTTGTCGCGTCCAAGCTGTTGGCCGGCTCCGGCCAACAGGTCCCCGGGTTCGGGCCACAGGTGCCGTGGCTGTCCCCGCAGGCGCCCGGCCCGCCACCGCCCGGGCCCAGCCCGTCGATCCACGGATCCGTCCCGCCCACACCGGTTTTCGTGACCGCGGTGCACTGATGCACCGTCAACTAACCCGTAAACTCTCGGCATGGGGCTTGTCGCGAGGCGCACCGGGGTGCGCCGCTTGGTCGGCCTGACCGTCACCGCCTCCGCCGCGGCCGCCGCGCTGTTGGTCGCGCCGCCGGCCCCGCCGGCCGCTGCTTCGTGCCCGGATGTCGAGGTGGTCTTCGCCCGGGGCACCAGTGAGGCACCGGGTGTGGGGAAAGTGGGCGGGGCGTTCATCGGCTCGCTGCGGCAGAAAACCAAGAGAACCGTTGTGGGGTATGGGGTTAACTACCCGGCCAGCAAGGATTTCCTGGCGGCCGCGGATGGGGCGAACGACGCGAGCGACCACGTTCAGCAGATGGCCAATACCTGCCCCCGCACCAAGCTGGTGCTCGGCGGCTACTCTCAGGGTGCCGCGGTGATCGACATCGTGACCGCCGCACCGATTCCCGGATTGGGATTCACCGCACCGCTGCCGGCCGACGCCGCCGACCACATCGCCGCGGTGGCCCTGTTCGGCAACCCGTCCGCCCGGGCGAACGGGCTGATGGAGGTGCTGACCCCGCAATTCGACGGCAAGACCATCGACCTGTGCAACCAGGGCGACCCGATCTGTTCGAATGGCGACCAGTGGAACGCGCACCT
>JAQTVU010000582.1 GCA_028706695.1 Mycobacterium sp. | reverse complement strand
TCCGCCGTTGGGCTTGCACGGGTTGGCGAGCAGCGCCTGGACCTCGCCGATCAGCGGCCGCTTCCCGTCCAGCGTCACGGTGATCGCCGTCCCGGCCACCGGCACCGGCCGCTGGTCCAGGAACAGGCTCGACGGGTCGGCGACGCCCTCGATGCCGTTGTCGTGCAGCATGAAACACCCGACTTCGTCGGCCGTGCCGAACCGGTTCTTGATCCCGCGGACCAGCCGCAGTGCGTTGTTGCGGTCGCCCTCGAAATGCAGCACCACATCGACGAGGTGTTCCAGCGAGCGTGGCCCGGCGATGGCCCCGTCCTTGGTGACGTGCCCGACGAGTATCAGCGCGACGCCGTTGGCCTTCGCGGCCGCGGTCAGGGCGGCGGTCACCGCGCGTACCTGCGTCACCCCGCCGGCGGCGCCGTCGAACTCGGTGGTGGACATCGTTTGCACCGAATCGACGATGACCAGCGCGGGTCGGGTCGTCGCGATGTGGTTGAGCACGGTGTGCAGGTCGGACTCGGCGGCAAGGAACACCTCGTCGGCCGCCTTGCCGGCGCAGCCGATCCGGTCCGCGCGCAGCCGGACCTGCCCGGCGGACTCCTCACCGGAGACGTACAGCGCGCGCCGGCCCGCCCGCGCCCACCGGTGGGCGACCTGAAGCAGCAGTGTCGATTTGCCCACGCCCGGATCGCCGGCCAGCAGCGTGACCGAACCGGGCACCACCCCGCCGCCCAGCACCCGGTCCAGTTCGCCGACGCCGGTGGGGCAGTGCCGCGTACGGTCCGCCTCGACCGCGGTGATCGGGACGGCTTGGGATGCCGGCGCCGCGGAACGACGGCGGCTACCGCCGACCGCGCCGAGCACGGCCACCTCGTCGACGGTGCCCCAGGTGCCGCATTCCAGGCAGCGGCCGACCCATTTCGCCGTGACATGGCGGCATTCCGAGCAGCGATATTCCAAGCGCGCATTGGCCACGCGTCGAACATAGCGGGGCGGTGTGACAAGCCCCGTGGACCGAGGCCGGACGACCCGGATCAGACCCGCGGTGAACTCACCGGCGCCGAGATCGGCACCGGCACCGTGACCTGGCCGGCCTTCTCGAAATTGAAGGTGAAATCGTAGTTCAGGCCGTTGGTGATCGGCTTGGCCAGGGTGACGGTGGCCCTGGCGGCCGTGTTGGAGTCGATCGGCCCGGGCGCGACGTAATGGCCCTCGGGCTCGCCGATGAGCAGCATCCCGCCCGGGGGGATCAGGGTGTCACCGGAGACCGTGACCGTGCCGACGTCGCTGGTGATGCCGACCAGGTTGTCCGGTGTGTCGGGCGACTGGTTGACCGCCACCAGCACCAGCTCCACAGTGCGGCCGGGCTTGAGGAAGTCACCCGACTGCACGGCCCGGATCCTGATGTCGCGCAGCGCCATGTCGCGGATGGTGACCATGTTTCCGTTGACCGCCGGCTCCTGGGCGGCCGTCTGCGCGATCTGACCGGACCCGCAACCGCTGAGCACGGCGGCCAGCCCGATGACGGCAACCGTGAGGCTGGTCTTGAAGCGATTCACTCGATGCCTCCTGCGGGCCGGTTCCACTGTCCTACTAGCGCTGTCCTACTACTGCCCTACTACTGCGCAACTATGCACAGTAGTAGGAAGCTGGCGGCGGTGGTAGCGGGGGTGTCAGACCGGCGGCGGGCCCGCGCCGGCAGGCCACGCCGGGGCGCCCGCAGCACCGAAAACGGACGTTGCTACTGTGTTCTATTGCATGACATGTCCCGCGTGTCAACCCCTAGTCTGCGGGCGTTGTGCCTCTGACCTGCACTATTGCGTCGCGCCTGTCGTGTCGCCGTGTTAGGATGAAGTGACGAAAGGGGCTCCAATCAGATGATCTTCAAGGTCGGCGACACCGTTGTTTACCCACATCACGGTGCTGCGTTAGTCGAGGCGATCGAAACCCGCACTATCAAAGGGGAGCAAAAGGAATACCTCGTCTTGAAAGTTGCGCAGGGCGACCTGACCGTTCGAGTTCCCGCTGACAACGCCGAGTATGTCGGCGTGCGTGACGTCGTCGGCCAGGAAGGCCTCGACAAGGTTTTCCAGGTCCTACGCGCTCCCCACACCGAAGAACCGACCAACTGGTCACGCCGCTACAAGGCCAACCTGGAAAAACTTGCCTCCGGCGATGTCAACAAGGTGGCCGAGGTGGTGCGCGACCTGTGGCGCCGCGACCAGGAACGTGGCCTGTCCGCCGGGGAAAAGCGGATGCTGGCCAAGGCCCGCCAGATCCTGGTCGGTGAGCTGGCGCTGGCCGAGAGCACCGACGACGCCAGGGCGGAGACCATTCTCGACGAAGTCCTGGCCGCCGCTTCTTGAAAGAATTGAGGCTTTGCCGGCCGGGGCGACGGGCGCCTCGCGCGTAGCCGCACTGGTCCCGGCCGCCGGGGCGGGGCAGCGATTGGCCGCCGGCGTCCCCAAGGCGTTCTGCGAGCTGCACGGTCGTCTTCTGCTGGAACGGGCCGTCGCCGGCCTGCTGGATTCCGGGGTCGTCGACCACGTGCTGGTGGCGGTGCCCGCCGACCGCATCGAGCAGGCGAGGCGGGTCCTGCCCGGTGAGGTCGTCGTCGTGGCCGGCGGCGCGGACCGCTCCGAATCGGTGCGCCTGGCCCTCTCGGCCCTGGCGGCAAC
>JAQTVU010000033.1 GCA_028706695.1 Mycobacterium sp. | reverse complement strand
CCAAGCTCCGCCGCGCCCTCATCGCCGCCCGATTTACCGCGGTTACCCCACACCAGCCCGACCCCAACATAATCCGCGACTACCAACTGGCCTGCGCCGCAGCAGCCGCATAACTGCGAAAGTCGAGGCTGTCCAGGACGGCCCGCAAATCCGAGCCCTCGATCAGCCGCATGTCGATGTAGATCTGACCGTTGATCTCGCCGTAGTCGTGGATCGGGACCACGTGCGGGTCGTTGAGCCGCGCGGCGATACTGGCTTCCCGAAACAGCCTGGCTCGGAATGCGGGGTCGGCAGAATAGTTGGGCGCCAACAGTTTCAGCGCGACGGTGCGGTGCTTTTCGGTATCCACGGCCCGGTAGACCTCCCCGAATCCACCGGCGCCGAGCAACCGCATCAGCAGGTAACGTCCGAATTGCTGCTGGGTGGCCCACTCGGCGGTCACGCCGCCAGGAGGCGGCTCATCCGCCACGCGCAAGCCTCCCTGTGCAGGTCGTGATCTCCTTCGTGAGAGCACCAGTCTAAAACGCCGCGGACGCCGCTACCGGGCTTTGCGGTGCAGCGCGAGCGGCTCCGCAGGTGCCGGGCCACGCCGACAAGGACGCTACGTTCGTCAGCGGCGCGGCGACGACAAGCGGGTCCCCGCACTGGCGGGTTCGCGGAGCGCCTCGAGCGCCGCCGTCAGAGCAGCCACGGTCGGGCCATCCAGGACAGCTTCAGCTTCAGCGTCAGTGATCGCCTGCACCGGCACACCCGCGGCCGCGGCGATCTCCTCGACGCTGAGCTCGTTGCGGTGACGGGCCGCAAAGACCTGCTGGCCCAACGTGGCTCCCGGGGCCTGCGCGGCGCGCAGCATGAGGTCCTTGTAGGTCTTGCGCACCGCCCCCAGGGCCACCGCAGCGGAGGGGTCTCCCGGGGCGGTGCAAACCGCGCGGGCCGCGGGCCCTTCGATTCTGCGTAGACCGGCCAGTATCGGCGCCGCGCGCACGACGAATTCGGGATCTGAGGTGGCGGGTAACGACTCGATCGAGCTGGTGAGATTGCTCAGGGCCGCCTCGGCGATCTCGGTCATGAGGGGGATCTGCACGGTGTTGGTGATCGACGCCGCCGGCGAGTCTCCGGTGACGTCGCCGCGGCGGGTGAGCAGGGTGGTGATGTGTCCGGCGGGCCACCGCAACGCCTCTTCGAGCTTGTTCCGTGTGGTGCGCCGCGGCCAGCGCCGGCCTTTTTCGAAGTCGATCAACGCGCTGGCGCTCATGATTCGCATGGACGCCAGATGGCGCTGGGAAAGGTCTAATTCTTTGCGGCGCGCGGCTACGGCGGCGCCGACCCGTGCGACGTTGGGATCGATTGTGTCGAGCACGGATTCGTCGTCGTCGTCGTCTGGATTCGGGGTGGGTGGGGTGTTTTCGATGAACGTGATTGGAATGCCGTGGGGGCTACCGAGATGGATCGTGGTGGTGCGGGTGATTGGGATCTCGCTGTGGCGGGTGCCGTTGAGGAAGAGGCCGTTGCGGCTGCGGTCGATGGCTACCCAGCCGGTCGTGGTGTGTTCGAGCTGGAGATGGGTCCGCGAGATCCGCTCGTCGTCGATGCAGATGTTGGCGGCGGGGTCGCGGCCGATGGTGAGGGGGGCCTGGTCGGGCTGTAGCGGGTAGGTCTGGTTGCCGGCATGGAGGGTTAGGGCGTCAGTGGGCTCATCCGGCGCCGTGTGCGCGTGTGGCGGCGCGTCGTGGCGTGTCTGCATGCTCCAACTCCGAACGTTCTCGACTGGTCTACAGCTGCGAAGACTGTAGCACAGGGGCGCAGGAATTCGGATAGTTGTCAGTGCAGGACGCTATCTAAGTCGAAGCGCTGCCATCGATTGGTTCGGACCCGGCGGATTACCTCTGTAACAGGACATTTACGGTGTCGCGGCGACCGGTCATGGAGGAGTTGAGAGCCCGCCCACCAGGAGCTCCCGCCGCTGTAAACGCTATCAAAGTCAAAGCGGAGTCATTGCAATACGGCTAGCGGTGTGCTTTGATGTCGTGGACCGGAGTTGAATCCCCGGGCACCAGACAACGCAGCGGGCGGCGGGGCCGCCGCAGCGCTCACCGAGAGGCGAAGGAAACCCTCATGGCGCATCCAGCGGCGGCCCGCGACCTCGACCTGCACCCCGACATCGCCGCAGTACGCTCCCACGCCCGCGACGTCATGATCGCCTGCGACGAATGGCACGACGACCCCTTCGACCCCCAGGCGCGCGCCCGGATCCTCGAGCTCCTCAACAACAGCCAGCAAGCCGACGAGGCCTGGCAACGCCTACAGCGCCGCCGCCACTAACCCCCGCAATCCCACCGTCGGACACCAGCCACCACCCACGCGCTGCGCGGCCAAAAGCGAAGTCATTCAACAGATCCAGCGCCACCGGGCCAGGACGGCCGCTACCGGCCTGCTCCTCAACCCGAAAACCCCAGCAGAGCCCCATGGAGGTGACCGATGTCCACACGCACTCTGTCCAATTCAGGCCACACCCGCATCGACATCGAGATGCTCTGCGAGCTCTCCCAAGACCTGCCGCACAGTCCCTTCGTCGCCACCCTCTGGCGCGTCGAACGACGCTGGTTCGACGAAGACGCACAACCAGAGATCGTCGAAACGCAAGTCTGTGAAGCAGAATTCACAACCTCACTACCCGCGGTCTTTCCCGCTGTCGACGAGTGGCTGCTGCGCGGACACCGACTGCTCGTGGCCCCCTCCGCCTGGAAAGCAGAACAAGCCGGGCCCGGCACCGGCATGCTGATCTTCCTATCCGGACAGGCGACACCGTGTCGCTGAAGCGGTTCGACCATCCATCCGGCACCATTGCCGCGGCCGCGCCGCGCGCCGCGTTGCCAGGTGTCATCTGTAGGCCGCGGGTACGCGCCGCACCGCTCAGTGCGATCGCTGGGGTGTTGGCAGCCGCCGGCTCAGCTGCGGGGATGCAGCCGCAACTGCAGTCCCTGGGGTTTGAGCGTCAGGGTTTCTGATACCTGAAGCTGATAGTTCGGGCGGGGTTCTAGGTCGAATTGATGCACGATGGCCGCAAGGGCCAGCATGATCTCGTGGATGGCGAACTGGCGGCCGATGCACGCGCGGGCCCCTGTTCCGAACGGCTTATAGATGTGCGGCGGTAATTTTCGTATGTTGTCAGTCAGGAATCGATCTGGGTTGAACTCGCGGGAATCGGCGCCCCAGGCGCGGTCGCGGTGGGCCGCGAGTAGGAGGACGAATACCCAGTCCCCGGTGCTGAAGTGGTAGCGCCCTTGCCCGAGTGTGGTGTCGATTTTGGCTTGGCGGAAGTAGCCGGGAGCTACTGGCCACAGACGTAGGGTCTCGTCGACGATCCGGCGCAGGTAGCGCAGTTTGGCGACGTCTTCGAACGATATGTCGGGAAGTTCACGGCCGGGCCATCGCTGGTCCACTTCGGCGCGTGCGGCCGCCGCGATGTCGGGTTGAGTGGAAAGGTAATGCAGCGCAAAGGCGATCGCGTTCGCTGATGTTTCGCTGCCGGCGACGAGCAGGGTCAAGATTTGGTTGGCGATGTTGTCGTCGTCGAGTTTCTCGCCGGTGTGGGGATCGGCGGTGTTCAGCATGATGTCCAGCATGTCGCTGGGACCGTGGTCAGGGCCGCGGCTTCGTCGGGTGTTGATGATGGTGGCGATCTGCTCGCGAAGGTACTGCTTGTCGCGCCGGTGTTGGTTGCGGCGGCGCTGGCCAAAGAGCTTCTCGTACAGCGGAATTGCGTCGGTGCGGCGGTTGGCGTACTTGAGTTCGCGCAACACTGTCGTGATGAACGGGTCTTCGCTGCTTCCGTCGAGTTTGTTGAATGAATACCCGACGCCGGCGCGTGCCACGATTTCGATGGTGAGGCGGTTGGTTTCGGCGGGGATGTCGAGCCACGTGCCGTCGGTGGCGTGCTGCGACCAGGCATCGATCAGCTCGGTAATGGTGGCAGCCATGCTGGGGTGGTAGGTCGTCATGGCCGTCTTAGTGAACGCCGGCATCAAGATGTTGTGGGCTTTGGCCCAATTCGGTTCGTGGTTGTAGGCCGTGAACAGTCCGTCTCCGGCGATGGGGCGTAGCTTGCGCAGCGAGTGCCCGAGGTGTTTTTCCCACCGTGTCTCGTCGTTGACTTCGTCGATGAGTTCAGTGTGAGCGATCACGACTACCGGAATGTCGAAGATCCGCTGCTCGAAGATGCCGCCGTAGGCGTCGAGTTCCTTCACAAGCCCCTGGCAGGGCGTGGCCAAGTCGATGGTCAACAAGTCGCCGATGATCGGAAGACGAAACCGCGGATGCGGCAGCGTGGTGGCGTGGGCAGTGGTTTGGGTCATGGGTTACTCACTTGGTTGTAGAGCCAGGCGTTACGTGCTGCCGCTTGCGCGGCCGGCCACCACTTGGCCAGGCGGATAAGCTCAGCGGTTTCTTCCTCGAGGTTGGTCGAGCGTGATCGCCGGATCACCGCCGCATCCATCGGTTCGGGCGTGGCCCCAGCGTCTTTGGCACGTATTGCTTCGGCGAGTTGTAGCGCTTGGAGCGCTTCGTCATGGTGGTCGGTGGGAATCGAGTACTGATGGAAAAATTGGGTGGCCTGGGCGTTCGTGAGGTGGGGGAAGTAAGGCCGCAGCATCAAGATGGCGTCGCGGATTTGGACGGTGGTCTGATGGAGCTCCAAGGCCGTCTTTTGGCGCCTGTTATTGGGTGGTCCGAGGTCAAAAGTGACTTCGGGAACGGCGGCTGTCATGCTGTCGCGCAGACCGCGGAGTTGATGCCAGCCGCGGCTGATCGCGTCGAGACCAACGCGGGCCCGCAACGCCAGCAGGGCTGGCACCGCAGCGAGCACGCTGACACCGACCGATTCGAAGAAGAAGCTGAAGCCATGCACCGTGAGCCGGAATTGGCTGCTGTGTAGCCAGCCGAGTTGCTCGAAGATCGCCAGGAACCATGCGTTGAGGGACGTGCCGCCAATCGCGACACTAAGAACCACCCCGACGATGGCGACCAACCGTTCTTGCCGTTTAGCGTCTGGCCGGATCAGCTCTTTGACGCCCATCCTGAGCAACTGAGCGGCCAAGACGACGAGAAGAAATAGGTAGAACGACCAAGCGAGGACGATGTCCCATCCACGGGAGACCTCGAGGGTCTGGCCCGCTGCGCGCGCACGGGATGCAGTCACGAAATAGGCGACCGATAAGGCGATGGCGGCGAGGCGGTGATAGCGCTGCCGTCGCCGTGTCTCGGTCGGGGACAGTTGCGACCATAGCGTAATGAAGCCCATGAATTCGGCGGCCGGCAAGATCATGAAAACAAACGAGAGCTCTTGTGCTGTGGTGATGGTCATCACGTGATGACGCGCCAGGAAGTCCTCAATAGCCCGCTCGCGCAATAGATTAGAGACAAGCAAGAAGGCGAGTGTGTTGTTGAGGTAGGTTTCGTACTGGTTGATGTTGAAGAACACGTAGCGGGCGATCACTACTGCTGCCATGAATGCCAGCAGCGGCCAGGCGAGGTATCCCGGTACGGTGGCCGTCATCGAGACCGGAAGAAAACGCTTCGCATCATTGATTTCTCGGTAGTTGCCTGAGCGGCAGCGAGCATGAGGATAGTGGCGAACATCTCCGCCTCGCGTTCTTGGTCGGCTACGAAGTCCTTGCGGCCCAGCACATTACGCACAGTGGCAGGGTCGATGTGGGGTAGCGCTTTGCGGCACAGGTCAAGGGCCGGTGACCGGTCTGGGTTGGGCTTGTGGTCGCGGCCATGCCCCAACACCATGTGGCCGATTTCGTGGCAGACGATCTGATCGATGTGATAGTCAGAGGTTCCGGCTTCGTGAAAGATGAGGTCGTCGTGGTCGAGGGTGAGCCACAATCCGCAGGGCACTTCGGTGAACACTGAGGTATCGGCGGCAATCAGCCGAATGTTCCGGCCCCGCTGACGGGCCAGATTGTCGATAAAGACATCCCGGTCCCAGGGGACGGGAATCGGCAACGTGCGTGCTAACTCCAGCATCTGGGCATTAGTTACCGTCACTGGGCTCATCACCTCCTTGAGAAGGCGCAACGGGTGGTAACTGTTCAAGGCGCCGGGCATGGTCCACCATCGCCGCCAGGCTGTTGATGGCTTGAGGAGTCAGGCCTGAAGCGCGCATCGCCAGATCGCGAACACCGCTATCACGAAAGGCTTGCAGAAGGTTGAGCTCGGCGTCGATCTGCGGGTCAATGCCGGGGTCGATCAGGTAGGAAGGGGCCACCCCGAAAAATTCGGCAATCGCCCGTAGGTGGTGGACCGTGGGGTTGTCCTTGAGGCCATTGCGGAGCTGCCACAAGTAGGCAGGGCTGATCGAGACCCCGGTCTGTTTGGTGATGGCCTCGGCCGCGGCCGCGTTGGACAGCGGCGGTTCAGAGGGTTTGCGCATGATCTCAAAGAGCTTGTTGAGCTTCACCGACAATTCGGTGGGGCTCGATGCATCGTCCGGCGAAACCATGCTGGTCAATATACCCTCGTTTCATGTCTGTCCGCTCGGTATGTACTGACGTTACTACATGCTGAGAGGCGCAACCACCGGTGACGTTTATGCCAGTATATGTTGCGCCCTCCAAAAAATACCGTTATAAAGAGCCGCATGGCGAGCAAGACATATCCCGCAGTCCCCGCCCCGCCGCCGGGAGCCACAACCGCACCCTCGAATCAGCGCGCGGATGGCCTACGCGTCCTCGAACCCCGCGCCCACGATGCCAACCAGAACTTCACGCGCGAGTTCAAGCGGGCCATGAAGATCGCATGTGACGACTTATACGACAACCCCTTAGACCCCGCGGCCCGCGCAGCGATGATCGACCTCCTCCGAGCAGGACCTGCTGCCACCACTGAGCGTCGGAGGTGACCAATGCCCACCCCCACTATCTGCGGTTCTGATGACGTCAGCGTCGATGTAGAGATGCTATGTGAGCTCTCCCAGGAACTACCGACCAGCCCCTTCGTCGCCACGCTATGGCGCGTCGAAAAACGCTGGTTCGACGAAGACACACAACCAGACGTAGTTGAAACCCAAGTCAGCGAAGCAGAATTCGCCTCATCAATGCCAGCAGTCTTCGCCTCGGTCCAAGACTGGCTAGTAAGCCGGTACCGACTACTCGTCGCGCCCTCCTCCTGGAATCCGGGACAGACCGGGCCGGGCACCGGCATGGTGGTTTTCCTGTCCGGTCGCGCAACCCCTTGCCACTGAACTGAACACGCGCCGCCCCTCGCACCAGGGAGCCAATAACGACCGCACCCGACACGAAGCAAACCCAATTGCGCTGCGGTGCAGCGTAAAACCGAGAAGCGCGGCGCGGCGCAGGAGGCTGTGGAGGGCGACGCAATGCAGTCCTTTGACTCCATTTCAAAACGTTGCCCTGATCGGTGCGACACCTCCAGCTGACACCGCACGCCTGGCCTCAGCGTCGGCGCTGCGCCCGGCGTTCGGCCACGAAGGCGATCACCCGCTGCGCCTGCCGGCGCTGCTGAGCGCCGAGCTGTTTGAAGTGGCGGGCCAGCGCCCCAGCGGCGGTGTCGTCGGTGGTGTCACCGGGATAGATCACAAGAAGTATTTCCTCACTGGCGATGGGGATTTCGGCGATGAAGCCGCGACGAGCGATGCGCTCGCCGCACGCGCGTAGCAACCATCCTCGCTCGATCAGGGGGAGTGCCCACCAGTACGCGGCGCGCACGGCGGGTTCGGGCTGGTTGACCCAACCCGGAATGTGCGTCGTGTTCGGACGGATCGCTGTCGGTCGGGACGCCGGGGCTGGGATCGGCGGCGCTACCGCGGCCGGCAGGGCGGGGGGAGCTGCGGTGTCGGGCACAGCCCAAGGGTGTCGTTGAAGCGTCACGAGACAGTTTTCCCGTTCGAAAGTTAGAACGTGTTGGGAAAGTGACTCGGCGTGCCTGCGTGACTGATGTGATTGGAGAAGTCAGTGTAGCCGTGTGGCCAAGGACAAACGTTATCCGTCTGATCTCACCGATGCGCAGTGGGCGCTGATCGAGCCGTTGGTGCCCGCGCCTGGTTCAGGCGGGCGTCCGGCGGTGCATCCGCGCCGGCGGATTGTTGAGGCGATCCTGTATGTCAACCGCACCGGATGCGCGTGGCGTCAACTGCCCCACGACTTTCCGCCGTGGGCGACGGTGTTCTGGTACTTCAAGCAGTGGCGACAGGAGGGGGTGGTGGATCGGCTGCACGACACGCTGCGTGACCGGGTTCGCGACGCGGCGGGCCGCGATCCGATGGCCTCAGCGGGCTGCGTGGACGCCCAGTCGGTCAAGGGCGCCGACACTGTCGGTGCGGCGGTACGCGGATTCGACGCGGGCAAGAAGGTCAACGGCCGCAAACGCCACATCGTGGTCGACACGATGGGCCTGCTTTTGTTGGTGGTGATCACCTCGGCGGGCGTGCAGGACCGCGACGGGGCGCGCACGCTGCTGGAAAAGGTCAAGATGGCCATGCCGTCGCTGGCGCTGCTGTGGGCTGATGGCGGCTATGCGGGCAAGCTGGTCGAATGGGCTGAGCGCGTCGCCCACATCACCGTCGAGATCGTGCGCAAGCCCTTGGGTATCAAAACATTCCAGGTGCTGCCGCGGCGGTGGGTGGTCGAGCGCACCTTCGCCTGGATCGTCAAATGCCGCCGCCTCGACCATGATTACGAGCGGCTGCCCGAGACCAGTGAGGCGATGATCAAGTGGGCGATGATCGGACTCATGGTCCGACGACTCGAGCCGGCGCCCGGCCGCAAACCGTGGCAGAAAACCGCAACCGCAGCCTGAGACGTTCCCAACACGTTCTTAGACAGGCCATCGGGCCGCGGTGTATGGGCGGCCCGACGGCCTGTTCGCGAATCATGCTGTGAAGTTGGGTGTTAGAGCAGTCCGAGGTCCAACGCACCACTGACACATGCGGACCTTGTGTCGCACCACTTGCGAGGTGCTTTCCAGTCGAACGATCCGAACCGGCCAAGTCCGATTATTCCATGCACGACAGGCGCTTTCGCTTATCTACACCCAGTTTCACGCGACATGAAACAGAAAGCACAGGTTAGCTCGAGCTGGCCAAGGACCCGACGAGGCTTTCGAGGTCGCCGAGGTTCAGACGCCCGTAGCCGATGAGGTCGTCGCGGTTCAGTTTCACTCCAAGGTCGTTGCTGCCCTGATTACCCGCCCCGATGTCGTCGCTACCGGTGTTGCCGATCCCAGCGTCGAAGTTGCCGACATTGCTGAGGCCCAGGTTGTAGCTGCCGGTGTTGCCGTAGCCGGCGTTGTAATTGCCGGTGTTGTTCAGGCCGATGTTGACGGTGCCGGCGTTCGCGATGCCCAGGTTGTAGTTGCCGGTGTTGTTCAGGCCGGCGTTGAAGCTGCCGACGTTGCCGAACCCGAGGTTGGCGGTGCCGTTGTTGTTGAATCCGAAGTTGAAGTAGCCGGCGTTGCCGGACCCGATGTTGAAGACGCCACTTTGATTGGAGCCGAAGTTCAGGATGCCGGTATCGCCGGAGCCGAAGTTGAGGAAGCCGACATCGCCGGTACCGAGATTGAAAAGCCCAAGGCTTCCGGCGTCGTCGAGGAAACCCAGCCCGAAGGTCTGCAGGACAGATTGTTCGCCGCTGGCCAGTGCTGCGGTGACCGCGCTCTGCACGCCGCTGAGGGCATCGTTGACCACCCCACCGACATCACCGGAAATCCCTTGGAAAATGCTGCCGATGTCACCGATGCCGGCGCCGAACACACTTTGCACCCCACTGCTGAGCGTGCCGACCAAGCTGTTAGCGCCTATCGGACCGCCGGTGCCGGCGTCGCCGATCGGGCCGAGTAGGCCAGCTTCACCGCCGGCGCCGGCCGCACCGCCACCGCCGGCCCCACCTGCCAGGGCGCCGGCCGCCCCGCCCGCACCGCCGTTGCCGCCCACTCCGCCCGCGCCCACGAGGAACCCGCCGGCGCCGCCATTGCCGCCCGTGCCGCCCGTCCCGCCATTGCTCACGAGGCCCCCGGACGTGCCTGTCCCGCCCGCTCCTCCGGCGCCGCCGTTGCCCCACAGTCCGGCGTCGCCGCCGGTGCCGCCGACCCCGCCGGAGGCGCCCCCGGCCCCGCCCGCACCCCCGTTGCCGAACAGCAGGCCGCCGGCGCCGCCGGCGCCACCGGCGCTACCCGCGGCACCCGTGCCCCCAGTCCCGCCGTTGCCCAACAGTCCAGCGGCGCCACCGCTGCCGCCTTCACCGTTGTAGCCGTTGCCGCCATTACCGATCAGCAAGCCTCCGGCGCCCCCGTTCGGGCTAGCAGCGGTCCCGTTGGCGCCGTTGCCGATCAGTGGACGCCCCAGCAAGAGCTCGGTAGGCGTGTTAATGACGTTCTCGATCGGCTGCAGCGCGGGGCTGGCCAGGGCGTTTTCCACCGACAGAAGTGTCGACTG
>JAQTVU010000032.1 GCA_028706695.1 Mycobacterium sp. | reverse complement strand
GTCGATCATCAAGCAATACATCGACGGCCAAGCCCGACCACTCTGACCGCCGGGCTACGCCCGCCGACACACCGGATGGGCTCACCCCGCCATAAATGGCGAGGCTTGCGCCCAAGAAGTCGGTCAACGCCTTCTTCCGCTTCTGACGCGACCGCGTTTTACCTTCCGCATGCAACCGGCCCTCCCGGCACCGCGCGGCCAGGTCACGACCGGCAAGCGAGCCCAGGAAACCACCAACTTCGGTGAGCACCGCCGCATCAGTGTCGTTGACGCGCAACCGGGTACGTACCCGTGCACCCGACGGCGCGGCGGCCACCAACGGATCAGCCATCGCGCGCAGGGTCATCAGTGGTATGCCTGTTGGCGGGCGCACTTCGCTGCCAGATACGGGTACTGGTCGGCGATAGCGTCGAGCACCCGCTCACGGATGAGCCGGCGGGCTTCGGTGACGCCGACTCGGCCGGTCACACTGTCCAATAACCAGTCGTAGCCGGTCTCGACATGACGCAGATAATTGACCGCCCACCGCTGCAGCGCAGCGGGATCGGCCGAGAACACCGTGGCCGGATCGTGGTAGTGGCCCCTTTCGGCCGCGTGCCATTCTGACTGGGTGTTACGGTGGGCGACCGCCGCACCGAACAACTCGTCCTTCGCCAAGTACGGAATACGGATCACAACCGCGTTGATCTGTGCGGACAGTTCCGCGCGAGAGGTGTTCATCCGCTCGCTTTGTTGAGCCGACGCCTTCGCTCGCCGTGTCTTGGTCGTGTCAAACCACCTACGCCATTGCTCACTGCGGTCGGCGGCCTCCACACGAGGCAGGTCGTAGAGGCGCATCTTCGGGCCACTGCGATAGTTCGGGTTGCCCACCAGGGCGTCCGGCTCGCCCAGGAACCGTTTGATAGCGCCATCGGTCCAGCCCCGCTGCTTGAGCGTGGACAACGTGACACGCTCGGTCTTCTCCGCGGTCTTTACTCATGGTCGCCAGCATTGCATCGGCCACCGACAACCGCGGCCGGGCCGACATCACGCTGCGCGCATCCAACCGCCTTCAACGCTCTGTTTCGGGCGCTGCGCCGGCCGTAAAGTCGAGCGCAGAAACTTGTGAGCACCTCCACCATGTCGCGCACCAGATCATCGGTCACCTCACCGGTGTCGAGCACTATGAGCCGCCGGCCATGCGCCGATAAAGCGGCCTCAACCAGCTCAGTGTTCATCCGTCCCAACCGATCCCGATGCTCCACCACCACCGCGCTCACCCGCGGATCCGCCAGCAACCGCCGCACCTTACGGCGAGCACCGTTCATGCCCGAGCCGACCTCGGTCTCCACCCGCACCACCGTCCCGCCCGCCTCCGCGGCCCAGCCCGTCAGGCGAGCAACCTGACGATCCAAATCGGCCGTCTGATCATGCGAGGAGACCCGCGCATACAACCCGAACGCGGTCAGTGCCGGCACAGCGGACACATCCGGCGAAACCAGCACAGTGCGCTCGTTCACCCGCACCGCCGGCACCGGGAGCGTCCCCTCCCGAAACCACCGATACGCCGTCTGCGGATGAACACCCTGAACACGCGCCCACTCCGTCAGATTCACACCGCCAGCATACTCACTAGAACGTCCGTACGCTCACTATCGCGGTATGTTGGCAGCAGCTGAAAACCCTACTCAACATGTGCCCTGGCACGAGCGCCACAACCGCGGCTGTTCGCCGAGCGCCCGGGCGCGAATCCACCACGCCGCCTCGATGGCCGCCGCACCGAGCGCGCCGATGCCCAGTGCGGTCGCTGTGACCGCGACGTCGGACGGATCGAGCAGGAACTTCTGCCGCACCAACGGGACGGTGAAGATCACCACGTAGGCCAGCGCGGAGCTGGCCACCAAAGCCACCCGCCACCACCGGTACGGGCGGGCCACCACGGCCAGTACCCATAGCGCGGCCACCAGCAACGTGATCAGCGCCGCGGTCGACGCCTGGTCCTGCTGCTGCAACGTGGCGTGGCGACCGCGATAGGCGACCAGGTAGGAGGCGAAGGTCGCGACGCCGACGACGAGCCCGGCCGGCAGCGCCGACGTCAGCACCCGCCGCACGAAACCGGGGTGGGCGCGTTCGTTGTTGGGCGCCAGCGACAGTATGAAAGACGGGATCCCGATCGTGAACCACGCCGCGACGGTGACGTGAATCGGCTGGAAGGGATACAGCAACGGGTCCGCATCCACCAACTTCGACAGCAGGCATTCGGCGCCCACCAGCAGTGCCAGCAACCCCGAATACACGGTTTTGGTCAAGAACAGGTTGGCCACCCGCTCGATGTTTCCGATCACCCGCCGCCCCTCCCCCACGACATAGGGCAGTGTGGCAAAGTTATTGTCCAGCAATACGATCTGGGCGACCGCGCGCGACGCCGGGCTTCCCGCACCCATCGCGACGCCGATGTCGGCGTCCTTGAGGGCCAGCACGTCGTTGACTCCGTCACCGGTCATCGCCACGGTGTGGCCGTGCGATTGCAGCGCATGCACGATGGCACGCTTCTGGTCGGGCCGCACCCGGCCGAAGGTGGTGCAGGACTCCAGCACCTCGGCCAGTTCCACGGGATCCGACGGCAGCCGGCGCGCGTCCATCGTCTGACCATGCAGCCCGAGCTCGCCGGCGACGGCGGCGACGGAAACCGCGTTGTCCCCGGACAACACCTTGACCGAAATCCCCTGGGACGCAAAGTAGTCCAGTGTACCGCGAGCATCCGGCCGCACCTTCTGCTCGAGCACGACGAGCGCGACCGGGGTGATCTGGCCCGCCGCATCCGGGCGGTCCACGGCCGTCTCGGCGGCGCCCAGCAGCAGGACGCGCAGCCCCCGCGCCCCGATCCGCTCGGCCCGCTCGGCGGCCGCCGAGTACGGAGCGAGCAGCACGTCGGGGGCGCCGAGCACCCAGTTGCCGCGATCACGGTAGGACACGCCGCTCCACTTGGTAGCCGATTTGAAAGGTGCGCGGGCCGTGGCGATCCAGCCCGGTGAGCGGTCGTATGTCTCGGCGATCGCCTGCATGCTGGCATTGGGCCGCGCGTCGGCCGCGGCCAGCGCGGCCAGCACATCGGGGATGCGCTCGGGCCGGCCGGCCGATCCAAGTTCTTCGACATCGCAGACCCGCATGCCGGCCTCGGTCAGCGTGCCGGTCTTGTCGGCGCAGACCACGTCGACGCGAGCTAACCCCTCGATGGCCGGCAGTTCCTGCACCAGACACCGGCGCCGTCCCAGCCTGATGACGCCGACGGCGAACGCGATCGACGTCATCAGCACCAGGCCTTCGGGCACCATGGGCACCAGGGCGCCGACCGTCCGCAGCACCGATTGCCGCCAGCCCGCGCGCGTGGTGAACAGCTGGGTGTAAATCGTCAGCAGACCCGCCGGTACCAGCAGATAGGTGATGAACTGCAGAATGCGGTCGATGCCGTTGCGCAGTTCGGATTTCACCAGGGTGAACCTGCTGGCCTCCTCGGCGAGCCTGGCGGCGTAGGCTTGCGCGCCGACCTTCGTGGCCCGGTAGGCGCCGCTGCCGGAGACGACGAAGCTGCCAGACAGCACCGCGTCCCCGGCGTCTTTGGCGACCGGGTCCGCTTCCCCGGTCAGCAGTGATTCGTCGACCTCGAGATCTTGCCGCTCGATGATTTCGCCGTCGACGATGACCTGATCTCCAGGGCCCAGTTCGATGATGTCGTCGAGCACCACCTCGCCGGGCGACAGCGCCCGAGTGCCGGACTGCCTGCGCACCAACGGCTTTGCCTGTCCCACGATCGCCAGCTGGTCCAGCGTCTGCTTGGCCCGGATCTCCTGGACCATGCCGATGACGCTGTTGGCCACGATGAGCAGGCCGAACAGCCCGTTGATCACCGATCCCGTTGCCAGCACGATCAGCAGCAGCACACCCAGGAGGGCGTTGATCCGGGTCAACACGTTGGCCCGAACGATGTCGGCGACGGTGCGGGTGGCGTGTTTGGCCGCGGCGTTGCTGTCGCCGTCGGCCACCCGCCGGGCCACCTCGGCGTCGGTCAGCCCGGCGGCGTCGGCGCGGGTCATCGGCTGAAGTTTGCCAGTTCGCCGGGCCCGTACCCGTGAAGGCCGGGCCGCCGTTTCGCCATGGCGGAACTTTAGCGCGGCGCCGGGTTGCCGTTTGGTCATCGAGCGCGTAGCGCGGCCGCCGGTTGGCGACCCCATCGCTCAACCGCCTAGAGTGCGCGCGCATGGACATCGTGTTCGTTGACGTCGCGGCCTGGGCGTACCACCCGGACACGCCGTTCGCGCGACCACTGGGCGGCTCACAGTCGGCGGCCTGCTATCTGACGCCGGAACTGGCGAAGCTGGGCCACCACGTCACGCTTGCCAGCCGCAACGCCGAGCCCCGGGCGGTGCGCGGCGTGCAGTGCCAACCGGTCCCCGGCATGGAAGACGGCGTCCTGCGCAACGCCGACTGCGTCGTACACATGGGCGGCGTCATAGCTGCGCGGCTGGCCGAGCTCAAGGCGCGGTGCCGGCCGGCGGCCCGCCACATCCTGTGGACCGGCCACGCTCACGACCAGCCCTTTGTCGCGGCCCTGGCACAACCGGAGATCAGGGCGCGGTTCGACGGTTTCGCCATGGTCAGCGAGTGGCAGGCCGCCTGTTTCCACCAGGCGTTCGGGCTCGATCCGGCCCGCATCGCCATCTTGCGCAACGCCGTCGGCCCGGCCTTCACCGACCTGTTCGGCGGCGACGCGATCCTGGCGGCCAAGACGGGTCCGCCGCGTCTGTGCTACACCAGCACACCGTTCCGCGGGCTCGATCGCCTGCTGGCCGCGTTCGCCCACATCCGCGCCGCGGTGCCGGACGCCCACCTGGAGATCTACAGCAGCATGGCCGTTTACAGCGCCCTGCTCGACCCGTACCAGCCGCTCTACGAGATGGCCCGGGACTCGCCCGGGGTCACCTACCACGGTTCGGTCGCCCAGCCGGCGCTGGCCCGCGCCTTGCGCAGCGCCACCATGCTGGCCTATCCCAACACCTTCCCCGAGACTTCCTGTATCGCCGTGATGGAGGCGATGGCGGCGGGATGCGCCGTTGTCACCAGCGATCTCGGCGCGCTGCCGGAGACGGGCGCCGGCTTCATCGATCTGATGGCGCCGCTCGCCGACCCCCACGCTCACGCAGAGGCGTTCGCCGGGCGCGTCATCGACCTGCTGGCCGCCCGCGAGGCCGACCCAACCGGTACCGAGGCACATCTGCAGGCCCAAGTCGCCTATGCCGTGGCCGAGAACAACTGGGCGCGGCGCGCCGAGCAGTGGAGTACCTGGTTTTCCATGCTGGCTTGAGGCCCCGGACTCAGAGGCGCCACCACGGGTGGGAGCTCACCGGCCCGGACGGATCGATGCGCTGCCCGGGCAGGGGAACCACGACCTCGATGTCGGCGGCGTGGGCCGCCTCGATCAGCCGCTCGACCGGCTCGGCCCACGGGTGGGGGGCCAATCGGAAGGTGCCCCAGTGGATGGGCACCAGCAGGGCCGATCCGGAGGCCGATCCGGAGGCCGTGACGTCCAGATGGGCCCGGACCGCCTCCTCGGGGGTCATGTGAATGTCGGGCCATGCGGGGTTGTAGGCGCCGATGGGCATCAAAGTCAGGTCGAAGGGCCCGTGGTCGGCGCCGATCTCCGCGAAGCTCTTGGTGTACCCGGTGTCGCCACCGAAGTACGCGCGGCGGCTCGGGCCGATCACCGCCCAAGACGCCCACAGCGTGGTGTTCCGCTCCCGGAACCGACCCGAAAAATGCCGTGCCGGAAGGCAAATCACCGTCAGTTCGTCGACGGGAGCCTTTTGGTTCCAGTCGAGTTCGACGATGCGGTGCTGGGGTATCCCCCACGCCCGCAGGTGGGCACCCACCCCGATCGGCACAAAGAACGAGGCGCGCTGGGTGTGGGCCAGCGCCATGACGGTGTCGACGTCGAGCCGGTCGTAGTGGTCGTGGCTGATAATCACCGCGTCCAGGGCGGGCAACGCCTCCAGCTCCACCGGCGGGGGATGCAGCCGGACCGGCCCGATCACATCCGACGGCGAGCATCGCCGGCTCCACACCGGGTCGGTGAGCACCCGGTAACCGTCGATCTCCAGCAGCGCGGTCGAGTGGCCCAGCCAGCTGACCGCCAAGCGGCCGGGGTCGTCGTCGAAAATGCCGGGCGCACTCAGTGGGATCGGCGCTGCGGGCCGGCTCCGGCCGCGTCCCACCAGCTCCCACGCGATCAGCCGCAGCTGTTCCCGGTCCATGGTGAACATCGAAACGGGATCGAGGTTGACGAAGACGCCATCGCGATAGTTCGGTGACCGCTCTGTCACCGCCCGGATCGCGGCGGGACCGGCGCCCAGCGCCGACGGCGCACCATGCAGCGCGCGCAAGGCCCAGCCTCCGGCGGCCAGCGTCGCCGTACCGGCGGCAAGGCGCAGCCCGACTCCCACCATGCCCGTCAGGCTCCCTGGAACTTGGGGGGCCGTTTCTCCATGCGGGCCACCTGGGCTTCGATGACGTCCTGGCTGCCCCACGCCTTGTCGAAAAGCTCCTTGTGCACGGGCCGCGGGTTTTCCATGGCGCCGTCGTCGTTGAGCACCCGCTTGGCGTGCTGGATGGCCAGCGGCGCCAGGCCGGCGATCTCGGTCGCCCAGGCCTGCGCATCGGCGAGCGTGCCGATCCGGTTCGCCATTCCCGTCTGCAGCGCCGTGTCGGCGCTCAGCTTCTCCGCGGTCAGCAACATCGCACCGGCGCGCCCGTGCCCGACCAGCGAGGAGAGTCGGCGGATACTCCAATTGTCAAGAGCGAGACCATATTTGGACGTCGGAAACTGGAAGAACGCCTCCGGCGCGACCACCCGCAGGTCGCATCGCATGGCGAGCTGCAGGCCGGCGCCGATCGCCGGACCGTTGATGGCGCCGATCACCGGGAGCAGCGTTGCGTCCATCGCCTTGTGCAGCTCGATGAGCCGGTCCGGGTAGTCGGCGGCAAAGGCGTCGCCGCCGAGATCGGCGCCGGCGCAGAACGCCGTGCCCTGACCGGTCAGAACGATGGCCCGAACCGACCCGTCGTCAACCGTCTGAAAGGCCTCCCGCAACTGCTCGACCAACTGCGAGTTCAGGGCGTTGCGCCGTTCGGGGCGCTGCAACTCGATTGTCAAGACGGCTTCGGCACGGGTGACACCGATCATGTTGGCTACCCTATAGAGCCTCGCCCAGTGAGTCGTATCACGGCCGGTCGACCGCGGGACGCGATGCTGGGACTGGACTGGTCTGCTCGACTGGGCGGACACGCCGTTGGCGCGGCCGGTGCGCGCCTCCTATGCGCGGGAGCTGACCGCTGCCCGGGATGCCACCGGCTTGATCGAGTCGCTGCTCACCGCTGAAGGAAGGATTCTGGCTGTCGCGTGGCGCTGGTGGTCTGCGAGTTCAACTTTCCCGGCGGAATATGTGACTGTCCTCCCCACGACCTCAGGGAGAGTCAAACACGCAGTGGTCGCCGATCCTGCGCCACCGGCAACGGAGTTGATCGTCGGCTGTGACCAACTCGAAGGTGGCACGACCATCGGGATTTGCGAACGACCAGGTCATTTCCAACACGTTGGGCGCGCCCTGAACCGACTTGACCCGAAGCGACCTCGGCCAGGCGGTCGACGGATCAACCACCGGCGCATCGCACGCTGGGATGAACTTGGTTGTCGGCACGCGACGGAACGCCTCGCGATGCTCACGTTTGAGCCGACGGTAGTCGGCGTCGAACGCCGGCGTCGTTTCAAACTTCACTCCCGATCAGCGTCCAGCCGATCCAGATGGTCCAACAAGGCGCCGCCGCAACTGACCCCCACGTAGCGCTCACCGCTCTAATAGCGAGGGATTCGCTAGCAACCCGTGTCAACTCGGGCGTAGGGCATAGGGGACGGTTGAGCACGGCCTGAACACCGGCCCACGCCGCGCCAGCCGCCAGCAAGCGGGTCGAGACGCTGTGTGGAGATTGGCCCCACCGCGCTCAAGCGAAAGTGGACGCGCGACGACATCCTGCACGCACTGGAACACCGGCACATCGACTACGACATCGAGGATGACATCGAGGATGACGATCCGCCGCGCACCGCCCGCACCGGCTGGCTGACCCCGCTGCCGCCGGAGGGCGCCAGCGCGATCGTCTTTCGGGCACCGCCCACGCCGCCGAACCCGCGGTGGGATCAGGGCGTCCGCTTGTTGGGCGACTCTATGGACGAGTACGGCGGGGTCGTGGCGCGTCACGTGAGTTGAGGACGGTCCAGCCGAGTTCTCCCAGCGAACGTCGCGCGCGATAGCCGCCGAAGTCCATGCGCCCCAACAGCGATCGGATACCGAGCGACCGTGCGCGATTGCGACGTCACCGGCGCATCGGAGTCCGTTGGGACGTCAGATCTGCGCAACAAGCAAGGGATCTTGGCGACAATCGCGGAACAATCGCGGAACAATCGCGGAACAATCGAGGGATGCCTGACCGCGAACTGACGGCACCACCGACCCGTGCTCGCGACAAGACCGCGCTGCAAGCCCTCAATTTCTTCATGGCCGACATGGAGGCCGGGATGGGACCGTTCCTTGGGGTGTTGCTGCAGAGCCGCGGCTGGACCACCGGCGCCATCGGCCTGGTGATCACCCTGGGCGCGATCGTCGGCATGACCGCGGTCGGGCCCGCCGGGGCGCTGGTGGACGCCACCCGGCGCAAGCGCGCCTGCGTCATCGCAGCGGGCCTGGCGGCCGTCGCGGCGTCGGCCGTGATCATGACATCGCGGCACTTCTGGACAGTTGCCGCCGCGCAGGCCGTCATGTGCATCTCCGGGGCGACGATCGCCCCCGCCGTCATCGGCATCACCCTCGGCGTGGTCGGCCAGGCGGCGTTCAATCGGCAGAACGGCCGCAACCAGGCCTACAACCACGCCGGGAACCTGGCCGGAGCCGCCATCGGCGGAGTGTTGGGCTGGCTGTTCGGGTACGCCGGCATCTTCTGGTTGGCCGTGGTGTTCGCCGTCGCGTCCGTGGGGGCCGTGCTGGCCATCCCCGCCACACACATCGACCACCACGTGGCCCGCGGCGAGGGACAGGCCCGGGGCGAAGCTCCGGTCAAGGCGATGCGGGTCCTGGTCAAGTCGCGGCCCCTGATGGTGCTGGCCGCCACCATGGTGCTGTTCCACCTGGGCAACGCGGCCATGCTGCCGCTCTACGGACTGGCCGTCGTGGCCACGCACGCGAACCCGTTCACCACCGTGGCCAGCACCGTCGTCGTCGCCCAGGCCGTCATGGTGGTGGCCGCGCTGGTCGCGATGCGCATCGCCCAGGCCCGTGGTTACTGGCCCGCCATCGCGGTCGCGTTGACCGCTCTGCCGGTGCGCTGCCTGATCGCCGCCAACCTCATCACCAGCTGGGGCATCATCCCGGTGCAAGTGCTCGACGGGGTCGGCGCGGGCATGATCTCGGTGGCGGTGCCGGGGCTGGTGGCCCGGATACTCGACGGCACGGGCCACATCAACGTCGGGCAGGGCGCCATCATGGCCGCGCAAGGCCTCGGCGGCGCACTCAGCCCGGTGCTGGGCGGAGTCGTCGCCCAACATCTCGGATTCCCGGTGGCCTTCGCAATGCTCGGCGCGCTGTCGCTGGGAGCGCTGATCATCTGGGTGGGCTCCGGGCCCATGCTGCGCCGCGTCGGCGCCCACCGCACTGGGTCGCTCGCAACCGCCGAGCCGTAACCGAGCCTCTAGCAGGCTCCGGCGGGGTGAGCGCCGGGATGGCCGCCCCGACCCGTCGATGACCTCCCGCGATCACCGGCGATAATGCGGCAAAATGGCGAACATGGATATTGGCGCGACCCCACCTCGGGTTTTGGTCGTCGACGACGACTCCGACGTGCTCGCCTCGTTGGAACGCGGCCTGCGCCTGTCCGGCTTCGAGGTGTCGACCGCGGTCGATGGTGCCGAGGCCTTGCGCAGCGCCACCGAGACGCGGCCGGACGCGATCGTGCTCGACATCAACATGCCCGTGCTGGACGGGGTCAGCGTGGTCACGGCGCTGCGCGCGATGGACAACGATGTCCCGGTCTGCGTGCTGAGCGCGCGCAGCTCAGTCGACGACCGGGTGGCCGGCCTGGAGGCGGGCGCCGACGACTATCTGGTCAAGCCGTTCGTGCTGGCCGAGTTGGTGGCGCGGGTCAAGGCGCTGCTGCGCCGCCGCGGCGCCACCGCGACGTCGTCGTCGGAAACCATCACGGTGGGCCCGCTGGAGGTGGACATCCCCGGTCGTCGGGCTCGGGTCAACGGCGTCGACGTCGACCTGACCAAACGGGAGTTCGACCTGCTGGCGGTCCTGGCCGAGCACAAGACCGCGGTGCTGTCCCGTGCGCAGCTGCTCGAGCTGGTGTGGGGCTATGACTTCGCCGCCGACACCAACGTGGTCGACGTGTTCATCG
>JAQTVU010000581.1 GCA_028706695.1 Mycobacterium sp. | reverse complement strand
GGTAGACGCCGGCCAGATGCTCTAGAATCTCGATCCGACGCCGACTCGCCTCGTCGACTGCGCGCTGGGCCTGCTCACGGTAATGGTCTGCCTCCTGCCTGGCGTCGGCGAGAAGTTGCTCACGCTGCTGCTGGGCGTCTTGCCACGCCTCCTCGATCGCCGCTTCTGTTTCGGCGCGCATCCTGGCCAGTTCGGCGTCGAGGTTTTCCCTGGTTTCCCGGTACTCGGATTGCAGGGCTTTCAGCTGAGCCGCCATGTCGGCCAACTGCTCTTTGCTCTCCCGCTGCGCGGCCTCGGCCTCGGCCTCGGCCGCCGCGATCACCGCCTCCGCCTCGGCGCGGGCCTCGGCCTGCATCTCGGAGATCTCCTCGACCGCACGCCGCAGCATCTTCGCCATCCGGCTTTGCACCGCGTGGGGCGAGGGCGAGGTATCCGTCAGCTCCGCGACCTCTTTGCGCAGCGCGGCCACCTCGTCACCGGATTGCTCCAGCCTGGCCCGCAGGTTCTCGACATCGTCGAGCAGCAACTGCTGCTTGGTGGTCAGCACCTCGATGTGGGCGTCCACCGCGGCCGGGCTGTAGCCCCGAAACACGCGGGTGAACGTCTTTGCGGGTTCGGTTATCACTGCCAATTCCCCCTTCTGGAGACCCGTGGACGTAGATGACCGACCCCACGTCCGAGTATGTCAGGTCTCGCCGAGGGCGCCTACCGGAGCGTTTCCCGGCCGGCGGTAGCTGTGAAACCGGTAGCGCAGCCCCGTCCGGCTCACCAGCCACTTCCCCGTCTCAGCCAGCCACGCCTCGCCAAGTGACGGCGCCCGGGCGTCGTCGTCCGCGCGCGGCAGGTCGATGTCGACCTCGGTGACCTCGCAGCGGGCGGCGTGCGGCAGCGCGAGCCGATAGATCTGTTCGCCCCCGACCACCCACGTCCGGGGCTCAGCCGCACAATCAGCCAGCGCGGCCTCGAGGGAATCGACCACTTGTGCCCCTTCAGCCATGAAGTCGGTGCGGCGCGATACGACGATGTTTCTGCGGCCCGGCAGCGGACGAACGCCGGCCGGCAGCGATTCCCACGTCCGCCGACCCATGACGACCGTGTGCCCCGTGGTCATGTGTTTGAAGCGAGCCAGGTCTTCGGGAAGCCGCCACGGGATGCCGCCGCCGCGCCCGATGACGCCGCACGTCGACTGAGCCCAGATCAGGCCCACTTCCGTCATCCGCGCCGCTCCCAGATCCTGGCGCATGTCATACCGCGACGGGAGCTCTGATCGCCGGGTGCGGATCGTAGTCTTGCACGACGACGTCGTCATAGGTGTAGTCGAAGATCGAATTTCTTTGCGTCAGAACGAGTTTCGGGTACGGCCGCGGTTCGCGACCCAGTTGGAGCCGCACCTGCTCGACGTGGTTGTCGTAGATGTGGCAGTCGCCGCCCGTCCAGACGAACTCGCCTACCGCCAGCCCCGCCTGGGCGGCCATCATGTGGGTCAGCAGCGCGTAGCTGGCGAGGTTGAACGGCACGCCGAGAAACAGGTCGGCGCTGCGTTGGTAGAGCTGACAGCTCAGCCGCCGGTCGGCCACGTAGAACTGGAAGAACGCGTGACACGGCGGCAGCGCCATCTGCGGGATGTCGCTGACATTCCAGGCCGATACGATAATCCGCCGCGAATCCGGGTCCGTGCGCAGCAAATCCAGCGCCGCGCTGATCTGGTCGATGTGCCCCCCCGACGGGGTGGGCCAGGATCTCCACTGCACGCCGTAGATCGGCCCGAGGTCGCCGGTGCTGTTCGCCCACTCATCCCAGATGGTGACTCCGTGCTCCTGCAACCAGCCGACGTTGGAGTCGCCGCGCAGAAACCACAGCAACTCGTAAACCACCGACTTGAAGTGCACTGTCTTAGTGGTGAGCAACGGAAATCCGGCCGCCAGGTCGTAGCGCAACTGCTGGCCGAACAGGCTGCGCGTGCCGGTGCCGGTGCGGTCGGATTTGGCCGCACCGTGGTCGAGCACCAGGCGCAGCAGGTCCTCGTAGGGCGTCGGGATCGACACGCGGTCAGCTTAACGGCGAAGCCGGGCGCGGCGAGTCGCCGCCAACCAATTCCGCTCTCGGGTACAACGGAAGCCATGCCGAAAATCACTGACAGCATCACCACTCCAGACGGCACCTGTCCCATCGAGTTCTTCACCCCGGACCGATCCGGGCCGTGGCCTGGCGTGGTGATGTACCCCGACGCCGGCGGGCTGCGTGTCACGTTCGAGCAGATGGCCGCCAAGCTGGCCGGTTTCGGCTATGCGGTGCTGCTGCCCGACGTGTATTACCGCAGCGGCGCTTGGGCCCCGTTCGATATGGGCACCGTGTTCGGCGACGCCCAGGAACGCAACCGGCTGTTGGCCATGATCGGCAGCATCACTCCAGACATGATGGAAACTGACGCCGGCGCCTTCTTCGACTACCTGACCGGCCGCCCGGAGGTGGCCGGGAACCGCTTCGGCGTGTGCGGCTATTGCATGGGCGGGCGGACCTCGATGATCGTGGCCGGCCGTTTGCCGGACCGCGTCGCGGCCGTGGCCTCCTTCCACGGCGGCGGGCTGGTCACCGACTCCGCGGACAGCCCGCACCTGCTGGCCGATCGAATGCGCGCGACGGTGTATGTGGGCGGCGCCGAGAAAGACGCCTCCTTCACGCCCCA
>JAQTVU010000580.1 GCA_028706695.1 Mycobacterium sp. | reverse complement strand
CGATTCCTACGACGACGTCATCGAGATGTTTGTGCAGTTGCGACGGCTGCCGGCGGAATCACATGAGTACCACCGGCAACGTGAGCGTATCGTCGCGCGCTGCCTGCCGCTGGCCGACCATGTCGCCAGGCATTTCGGGCGTCGTGGCGAAGGCCTCGACGATCTGACTCAAGTCGCGCGCCTGGGACTGATGAACGCCATCAACCGGTTCGATCCCGAAAAAGGCCCCAGCTTCATCGGGTTCGCCGTTCCCACCATGATGGGAGAGGTCAGGCGGTACTTCCGCGACTACAGCTGGGGCATGCGCGTGCCGCGCCGGCTTCGTGAGCTGCACGTCCAGATCAGCCGCACCACAGCTGATTTAGCTCAGCAGCTGGGCCGTGCACCGACAGCGAGTGAGCTGTCCCGAGCGCTGGAGGTTCCCCACGAGGAGATCGTCGAATGTCTTGTGGCCGGGGACGCCTACCGGTTGGAGTCACTGGATGCGCCCGTCGGCACCGACAGCTCGGGCAAGCCCCAGCTGGTGGCCGACGCGGTCGGTGGAATCGACCCGCAGATCGATCGCATCACCGATCGGGAAGCCGTCCGGGTGCTCGTGGGCGCGCTTCCCCGGCGCGAACGCGAAGTGCTGCACATGCGGTTTTTCGAATCGATGACCCAGAGTCAGATCGCCGAGCGAATCGGTGTCTCGCAGATGCAGGTTTCCCGCATCCTCGCCAACACGCTGCGCTGCCTGCGCGACCAGTTGGACTAGGACCGGCCACACCACCAGACCGTTGCAGGCAGCATCCGGGCCCATCCGATTTTTCCCCGGCCGCAGCCCCGTCTAGCTGTGGCGGGATGGGCGGCTGGCGCACTCAGCCCATGTTGGGCTCCTGGTCGGCGCGCTTGGCGTCGGCCGGGTCCACGGCGGTGAGCGCCTCGAGGATGCGCTGCGCGGCGGTGTATCGGTCGGTACCCGCGGCATCGGCTTGGGTGTCTAATTCCGCGTGTGCTTGCTCCAGGGTGCAGCCGTGGCCGATGAGTGCCCCGATGGCCTGATGGATGACCGACGCCGCTTGCAGAGATGTCCTGGGGTTTGGCCCGGCGGGGACGCTGAGGTGTTGATCGAGCACGAAGTCGCCGGGCGGGCGGCCGGTGAGCCACGCCAGGTCGGCCGCGAGGTCGACAAATGCTCCCGGCGCCCCGGCGTAGAAGATCACCTCAGCGACACCGGGCAGCGTCAGCCGAACCGAGGCGCCAACATCGTCGGCCGCGCTGTCCTCAAGGGTGGTGAGCGTGAACGGCGGATCATTGCCGTCGACGGTCACGCTCAGGCCGAGATAGCTGGGCACCGCCGCTTGGGCGTCGACACCCAATTGGTGCAGACTGTGCAGCACATCGGTGCCGGGCTCGTTTAGGGCGGCGGTGAGGATGCCCAGATCGGCGGCCAGGGCCGCATGGATTTTCATGATGGAACTGCTCTGCTGGGCGCTCCTGGGCGCGGATCGAGCCTGCCTGTGCCGAACAGGCGAGTCGCCTGCAGGGCTCGGGAACGTGCGACGCAAGCCAGGGCCGGGTCGCGTTGATTGTTTTCCCGCCCCCTCAACCTACGCGTGCCGCGCTCGTGCAGCGGTAGTTCGGCCGCGGGCCGCCCTTGGTGGTTCGGGCTCAGCCCGGGGGTGCGTCGCGTCGGGCATGGGCGCGGCGCACGGCTTCGTCGACGATGTGTTGGGCCACCTCAGCTAGTTTGCGGTGTTCGGTTTGGCTGATCACGCGCAGCCGGGTGAACGCCTCCTCGGCCGTGTACCCACCGCGTCCCCGGATCAGGCCAATGGCCTGATCGATCACCGGGCGCGTCGACAGCGCCTTTTGCAGCTGGGCGGTCAACGCCTTGGTGTGCGCGAGGACCTGGGCGTTGTGCACCGCCGCCGCCGCGGGTTTGGCGAACAGTTCCCCCAGTTCGGCGGCGTGCTCATCGAAGGCGTCTTTGCCGTGGGCGTAGACATCGATCGCGCCGATCACCTGATCCGACAGCAGCAGCGGCAGAGACAGCGCACTGTGCACACCCAAGCGGCCGACTCGCGGACCGAACCGCGGCCACATCTTTTCCCCACCCAACGACCCAGACCGCACCGTGCGCCGCTCTAGTGCCGCGGTGATGCAGGGTCCTTCCTTTAGCCTCACGTACTGAATCTCGTCGATCTCGGCGACAAACGGGGCACTGGCCGCCAAGGCCTGCACCATGTTGTCGACGTTGTCGACCCGGCCGACCTGCAACGCGGTAACCCCGGCACCGTCGGCGCCGGGTATCGCGCGCGCCGCGAACCTCGACACCTCGGCCAGCAACTCAGGCAACCCCAGTCTGTCCAGCACCAAGCCCGCCAGGTCCTCGATCCCGGCCCGCAAGTCGGCGGCATCAGCGCTAGCCTGCTGGGCGCTCAGCGACCCCGACGGTAAGCTGCCGACGTCCTCCGTGAACTCCGTCATACCCGCGCCCATCGTCGTATCCGAGCTGGGCGTCCACGCCGGAGCGACACTCCCTGTTCGCTGACCTTGTCGTGGCGTTCGGCACGCCGATGCGGGGTGGTGGCCTTGTCGTGTTTTTTGCTGACCTTCGCGCCGACACGGGTCTTCGAAACGAGTTTCTGCTGCGGGTAGAAGTAGTTGGTCAGCTGTGACTGCAGCGCCCAGATCTTGTTGAGGAG
>JAQTVU010000579.1 GCA_028706695.1 Mycobacterium sp. | reverse complement strand
CGTCGGGCAAGGTGATCTCGACCAGGTTGGCCTGGCCCCTGCGGAATTCCAGCAGTCGCACCAGGTCGCCGACCGCGACGGCCTCCTCGATCAGCGACGCGAGCATGCGGGGGGTGGACACTGCCACGTCCACACCCCAGGCGTCGGTGAACAGCCATTCGTTGCGTGGATCGTTGACCCGCGCCACCACGCGTGGTACGGCGAACTCCGTCTTGGCCAGCAAGCTGAGCACCACGTTCGCCTTGTCGTCGCCGGTCGCGGCGACCACCACGTCGAACTCCTCCAGGTGCACCGACTCCAGCAGGCTCAGCTCGCAGGCATCGCCGAGGCGCCAGTGCGCGGCCGGGATGGCGTCCACGTCGATGTGATCGGGGTTGCGCTCGATCAGGGTCACGTCGTGTCCGTTCCCGACGAGCTCGCGAGTAACCGAGCGTCCGACCGCCCCGGCGCCGGCGACAGCTACTTTCACTGGCGCCACTCCTCAACCCCGGCTGCGCCGGCGTGTTCGTCGTCGGCGGTGTTCACTGGCGCCGCTCCTCAACCCCGGCTGCGCCGGCGCTGGACGTCATCGGGCCGGTCCTGACTCGAGGTCCTCGCTCGGCGGCAGCGCGGCGATGGCCACGGCCTCGGCGGCCCGGCCGGAGATCGCGGCCACGTAGACCTGGTCACCGGACTGGATGACCGTCTTGGGCTCCGGCAACACCCCGGCGCCGAACCGGATCAAGAACGCGGCCCGGGCGCCGGTGGCCTGCTCGAGCTCGGTGACCCGCCGCCCGATCCAATCCTCGTGCAAGACGACCTCGCAGACGGCGACGGTGCCGGTCGGATCGCGCCACTTGGCGGTCTCGGTCTCCCGCAGCAGCGCGTTGAGCAACCTATCGGTGGTCCAGGGCACGGTGGCGATCGTGGGGATGCCGAGGCGTTCGTAGACCTCCGCGCGCTTGGCGTCATAGATCCGGGCGACCACCCGATTGACGCCGAAGGTCTCCCGGGCCAGGCGCGCCGAGATGATGTTGGAGTTGTCCCCGGACGACACCGCGGCGAACGCATCCGCCTCTTCGATGCCCGCCCTCAGCAATACGTCGCGGTCGAACCCCTGGCCCAGCACCCGCTCGCCGGCGAATTCCGGGCTGAGCCGGTTGAAGGCGGTGCTGTCGCGGTCGATGACCGCGACGTCGTGGCCTATCCGGGATAGTCCGTCGGCGACCGAGGAACCCACGCGGCCGCAGCCCATCACCACCACCCGCACCTGAGGTCCTCTCGGCTGTTTCCTCCGTGTTACGCAATCGGCAACCCGGGTTGGCCAGCCGATTTCGCTGCGGAATATTCTCGCCTGGAGAACGCTACCGCCAAGCCGGGGTGGGCTTACTCTTGGCTCTCGTGTCCAAACTTTCAACCGCCACGCGCCGGTTGCTGATCGGTCGGCCATTTCGCAGCGACCGGCTGACCCACACCCTGCTGCCCAAACGGATCGCCCTGCCGGTGTTCGCCTCCGACGCGCTGTCCTCGGTGGCATACGCGCCCGAGGAAGTCTTTCTGATGCTTTCGGTCGCCGGCGTGGCCGCGTACTCCCTCACGCCGTGGATCGGGCTGGCGGTGGCCGCGGTCATGCTGGTCGTGGTGGCCAGCTACCGGCAGAACGTGCACGCCTACCCCTCGGGCGGCGGCGACTACGAGGTTGTCACAACCAACCTCGGCGACAACGCCGGCCTCACGGTGGCCAGTGCGCTGATGGTGGATTACGTTCTTACCGTTGCCGTTTCGACGGCGTCGGCGATGTCGAACATCGGTACGGCCCTTCCCGTCGTGGCAGAGCACAAGGTGTGGTTCTGCGTGGCATCCATCCTGCTGGTGATGGCGCTGAACCTGCGCGGGATCCGCGAGTCCGGGGTCGCGTTCGCCATCCCGACCTACGCATTCATCGTCGGTATCGTCGTCATGATCGGCTGGGGCCTGTTCCGGATCTACGTGCTGGGTAACCCGTTGCGGGCCGAGTCCGCCGACTTCCAGATGCACGCGGAGAACGGCCCGGTGCTCGGCTTCGCGTTCGCGTTCCTGGTGGCGCGCTCGTTCTCGTCGGGCTGCGCGGCACTGACCGGTGTCGAGGCGATCAGCAACGGGGTGCCGGCGTTTCAGAAGCCCAAGTCGCGCAACGCCGCCACGACCCTGCTGATGCTGGGCGCGATCGCGGTCAGCCTACTGATGGGCATCATCGTGCTGGCGCAGAAGATCGGGGTTCAGCTCGTCGACGATCCCGCGACACAACTGACCGGCACCCCACCGGGCTATTACCAGAAGACCCTCGTCACCCAACTGGCGCAAGCGGTCTTCGGTAGCTTCCACATCGGGTTTCTGCTCGTCGCCACGGTCACCGCACTGATCTTGGTGCTGGCGGCCAACACCGCGTTCAACGGCTTCCCGGTGCTCGGCTCGGTGCTGGCCCAGCACAGCTATCTGCCGCGCCAATTGCATACCCGCGGAGACCGATTGGCGTTCTCCAACGGGATCCTGTTTCTGTCGGCGGCGGCCCTGCTGGCGATCATCGCGTTCCGGGCAGAGGTCACGGCGCTGATCCAGTTGTACATCGTCGGTGTGTTCATCTCGTTCACGCTGAGCCAGATCGGGCTGGTGCGGCACTGGACCGGGTTGCTGCGCACCGAAACCGAGCCGCGCATGCGGCGGACCATG
>JAQTVU010000578.1 GCA_028706695.1 Mycobacterium sp. | reverse complement strand
CACGGACCTCAGCAGCCGGTAGCCATCTCCGACGGCAACCAGAACCTCCCCGGCCGGCGGGCTGCCACACGCGCGCTCGCATCCGACGAAGTGGCGGTGCACCCTCGAATCCGCGCTCAGCGACCGCGCGGCATCGGCGCGCACATCGGCGAGCGAGTGGATGCATCCGGGCCTGCCGGTGCAGGCGCTGACATTCAGCCAGGGGGAGTGCTCGTCGAAGACCAGGCCCAGCGGCGCCAGCACCCGCAGCGCGGCGTCGGCGACGGCCTCGTCGAGGTCGCATACCAGCATCGATCGCCACGGTGTGATCACCATCGGGGCCTCGATCGCGGCCAGGTGTTCGGCGACGCGTGCGCGCAGCACACCCAGCGGGACGGCGGCGGCCAACGCGACCCGGCCGTCGTGCTGGCTGAGCCACCCCACCGGCGGCCGGGTCAGCGGCGGGAAGCCGGCGCCCAGCTGCGCGCCGGGCAGCAGCCGCTGCAGGTCAGCCAATTCATTGACCCGCCAAGCTGTTCCGCGCACTTCGAGAAACCGCACGGCGAGTCCGGCCAGGATCTAGACGACGTCGCCCGCGGCCAGCCGGACACCGGTGTCCCGCCCGGCCAGCAGCAGCGCCACACCATCGTCCAGCGCGTGGACGCCGACGTCGGCGCCCAGGCCCGACACGTCGCCGCGGCCGTCGTCGATGCCGAACCAGAATCGGCCGCCCAGCTCGGCCAGCCTCGGCTCGGCGCAAATCGCGGCATCCAACTCGGCGACCCACGGCCGCGCGTCCACGTGGCCGCCGGATCGCCCCGACAGCGGCGACGCAACGATGTTGCGGACCCGCTCGTGGCTCGCCGACGGCAACAACCCGGCGGCGGCGACCGCATCGGCGACCGCAGTGACATCGGTGACCCCGCGCACCTGCACATTGCCCCGCGCGGTCAGTTCCAGCAGTCCCGAGCCGAACCCGCTCGAGACGCCGGCCAGGGCCGCCAACTGGGCGGCGGTGATCGTTCCGCCGGGTAGCCGCACCCGCATCAGCGCGCCGTCGGCGGCCTGGTGCACCCGCAACGCACCCGGGCACGCGTCGGTGTCACGGGCTCGGGGCATGACCTACGGTACGACGGAGTTCCCAACATCAGGGCCCGCGCCACGTGTTGGATGTTGGGGAACCGGTGCCTTTCCGCGCCCGTTTTTGATTCCGGATCGGGCGAGCGGTGCCCCGCGTCGATCGGCGCGCTGCGCCAAACCGAGATCGGGGCTTGGGACATGTGCTCCGATGACGTGTGGGGACGACCGGGTGGCCGTCGTGAGCGCCTACGAACACCGCCGGTCGACTTTGGATGAGTACGCGGTGTCGTTGTCGCCCGCGGTGTCCTGTGGCAGGAGTCGTCGAGCAGTTGATCCCGCGCCGAGGCGCGGATCACCAGGCCGCGATGGGCCGATACGGTAGGAATGACGGATGGCTGAGCCGACCGTCCTGCTGCTGTCGACGTCTGACACCGACCTGATCAGCGCCCGTTCCAGCGGCAAGAACTACCGGTGGGCCAATCCGTCGCGGCTGTCCGACGGGGAGCTGCCGGAGCTGTTGGCGCAGGCCTCGATCGTGGTGATCCGCATCCTCGGCGGTTACCGCGCCTGGCAGAGCGGCATCGACGCCGTGCTCGCCGGCGACGTCCCCACCGTTCTGGTCAGCGGGGAGCTGGCCGCCGACGCCGAGCTGACCCGCCTGTCCACCGTCGCGGCCGGCATCGCGGTGCAGGCGCACGTTTACCTGGCCCACGGCGGCGTGGACAACCTGCGCCAGCTGCACGCCTTCCTCTCGGACACGGTGCTGATGACCGGCTTCGGCTTCACACCGCCGGCGGTGACGCCGACGTGGGGTGAACTCGAACGGCCCCACGCCAAAGACGGTGCCGGTCCGACGATCGCGGTGCTGTACTACCGCGCCCAGCAGCTTGCCGGCAACACCGCATATGTCGAGGCGCTGTGCCGCGCGATCGAGGACGCCGGCGGGCGGGCGCTGCCCGTCTACTGCGCGTCATTGCGTACCGCCGAACCGGAGCTGATGCGACGACTCGGCGACGCCGACGCCATGGTGGTCACCGTGCTGGCCGCCGGGGGACTGCAGCCGGCCACCGTGTCGGCCGGCGGAGATGATGACAGCTGGAACGTGAAACACCTTGCCGCCCTGGATGTCCCGATCCTGCAGGGACTTTGCCTCACCAGCCCTCGCAAGCAATGGCTGAACAACGACAACGGGCTCAGCCCGCTCGACGTGGCCAGCCAGGTGGCGGTGCCCGAGTTCGACGGCCGCATCATCACGGTCCCGTTCTCGTTCAAGGAAATCGACGACGATGGGCTGATAGCCTATGTCGCCGATCCCGAACGCTGCACTCGGGTCGCGGGCCTGGCGATCCGGCACGCGCGGCTGCGGCATGTCGGCCCGGCCGAAAAGCGGGTCGCCCTCGTGTTTTCCGCCTACCCCACCAAGCACGCCCGGATCGGGAACGCGGTTGGCCTGGACACCCCCGCCAGCGCGGTCGCGCTGCTGGCGGCGATGCGTGATCGCGGCTATCAGGTGGGTGATCTGCCCGGCGTCGACAACGCCGACGGCGACGCCCTGATCCATGCGCTGATCGAGCGCGGCGGCCAAGACCCCGACTGGCTCACCGAAGGACAGTTGTCCGGTAACCCGATCCGA
>JAQTVU010000577.1 GCA_028706695.1 Mycobacterium sp. | reverse complement strand
CCTCATTCCCGCGCAACCACTGGAAAGCAAGCGCGACCACATTCCTTTTGCCAAGCGCGGCTGGCGCCGCCTCACAGAATATGAAGCGGTGATGCTTCATACGCAGAACTCGCTCGATGCCGTGCCCGGCAGCCAGGAGGTCGGGGAGACGGTGCAGAAATGGCCGGGCGGACGTCCCAATTACGGCATCGAATCGACCGCGGTGTTGGCCAGCAACTGGTTCTATTTCCGCGATCCGGCCAAGCGCTGGTTCATGCCCTACGTCAAGCAGAAGGCCGAAGAAGGTCAGACCGCCGAGCGCGTCATCAAGAGTTGGGCCGAAAACGGTGACGGCGCGATGATGAACACGGCCTGGCGCAACCAGATCCTCGCCGGCCACTATGGCGCGTTCATTTACAGCGAGTACGGTCTGTTCAGCGCCCACTCCACGACCGTCTACAGCGCCCTCTCCGACCTGCTCAAGACCTGGGTCGCCGAAGCCGGCTTCGACAAGAACGACGCGGGCCAGATGATCCAGATGGAGCGGGTGCTGCTCGGGAAGATCTATCCCGACTTCGACCCCGGCCTGGCGACCGCCAAGCGGGCGTGGACCCAGGACGCGCTCTGGAAGCCCGCGCGCGAGTTCGTCGAACACATATGGGCTGACACCTACGACTGGGTCGAGCAGCTCTGGGCCATCCACGGCATCTACGACCACATCTTCGGCCAGTTCGTGCGCCGGGAGTTCTTCCAGCGCGTGGCAGGAATCCACGGCGACACGCTGACTCCCATCATTCAGTCCCAGGCCCTGACTTATCACGGGCAGGCTGCGGACGGACTGCAGGCGCTCTGTCTGAAGATGCTGATCGATGAGGAGCCGGTGTATGCCGGGCATAACCGCCGGTACCTCCGGGCATGGACCGGACGCTACCTGCCGCGGGTGGTGAGCGCGCTCAAGGCTTTCCTTGGAATCTATCGGCAGGTGCCGGTCAAGCTGGATGGCGTCACCTGCCGCGTCGGCGTTCAGGCTTCCGTCGAGCGCGTGATCGACGACTGGGCGCGACGATTCGCCGAGCCGATCGGGTTCAAGTTCGACCGCGAGGCCATTGTCGCCGAGATCATGAGCGGCTACTGAAAGGGAGAAGAACATGACCAGCAATGTGAACGGGTACAACAGCGGCACGAACGGCAAAATGGGACAGAAGTTCATCGACGAGTTTCTCGACGACAAGAACAGTGAGTTGCCAACCAGCGACGCCGTGGTGCTCGCCCTCATGAAGACCGAGGAAATCGACGCGGTCATCGAGGAGATGATCAAGCCCATGATCGAAGACAACCCGACCATCGCCATCGAGGATCGCGGCGGCTACTGGTGGATCAAGGCCAACGGCAAGATCGTTATCGATTGCGACGAAGCAACCGAGATCCTGGGAAAAAAGTACTCGGTCTACGACCTTCTCGTGAACGTGAGCACCACCATCGGCCGAGCGATGACGCTTGGAAATCAATTCATCATTACCAACGAACTGCTGGGCCTGGAAACCAAGGTCGAAAGCGTTTATTGAGGAGACGACTATGTCCAAACAGCACTGGTATCACAGCCCGGTACGCGACGAATGGCTGCAGAAGATTGAGGCATTGAGAAACGTTCAGGAAGGCGTCGCGATGCTTGAGCAGTTTCGCAAGGAGCACCTCGGACCCGATCGACCCACCTACGAGTTGAAAAAGGAGTCGAACTGGATCGAGTCGCGCATCGAGATGCGTGTGGCGCAGATGCACAGCGAGGCGACGATTTCAGACGACGCGCTCCTCGACATGACGATCGACGGCCGCGACGCGGCCGGCGTGGCCAAAGAATGGCTCAAAAAGGCTGCGGACATCGATTGCCCGATCGAAATGCAGCGCCTGTGCACGGCTTTTCGCAAGGCGTGCAAGCCGCCGATGATGTCGATCAACCACTTCGCCCCGGTGGAGAAGCAGCTCGTGAGCAAGCTGTTGAAGCTGCGCGCGCCGACCTTCCTTACGACACCGCTCGACGAACTGCGGAAGGTGCGCGGAGCGACGGAAATCAGTGTGCAGTAAAGCGGGAGAGCCTCTCGGCAACGAGCGGGTGGCTCCCGGATCGTCGGCGCGGAACACGCGTCGTTGGAAATCAAACCAAAGGAGACAAGACAATGCCTAAGTATCTGATCGAGCGCAACATACCCGGCGCAGGACGGTTGACGAAGGATGATCTGGTGGCGATATCCCAGAAGTCATGCGGAATTTTGCAGAACATGGGACCGCAGGTGCAGTGGGTGCACAGCTACGTCACCGGGGACAAGATCTACTGCGTCTACATCGCGCCGAACGAGGAGATGGTTCGGGAGCATGCCCGCGCGGGTGGCTTTCCGGCCAATACCGTTTCACGCATCGAAACCATGATCGACCCGGTGAGCGCGGAGGGCTAGCGCGGCATCCCGCGTGGCGCGAATGGGACGCGCCGCGCGGGACTGCTGCGCGAGGCCTTTCGCGGGACGTCACACGCCGACGCGAGGCGTCGCGACGATAACAATGGAGGAGACACCATGAAGACGGTCGACATACCCGACATCCCTCGCCTCGCCGGCGTCCCGGACCGGATCGGCACCCCGATGCTGATCCACGAAGAGGACGGTTTTCGCGTCTTCGCCACCGAACTCGAGATGATGTGGCGGTGGGATCTGTTCGAAGGC
>JAQTVU010000576.1 GCA_028706695.1 Mycobacterium sp. | reverse complement strand
ACATGCCCCTGGTCTCGACGCCGATGATCGCGCCGTCACACCGGCTCAACCCGGTGCCGGCGATCAGCCCCGAACGCGCGGCGGCCATGGTGGTGCGCGGCCTCGTCGAGAAGCCAACCCGCATCGACACCCCGCTGGGCACACTTGCCGAGTTCGGCAATTACTTCGCGCCGAAGACGTCGCGGCGGCTCCTGCATCAGCTCTACCTGGGCTACCCGGACTCCGCGGCCGCCTGCGGGCTGCCCGTCGATTCGCCCTGGCCGCCCGCCCAGCGCAAGCCGAAACGCCCCGCGCGCGCCGTCACCCGGGGCATCCGGACAGCCCGGCCGGTCAAGCGATTGGTGCGGATGGTGCCCGGGTTGCACTGGTAAAACCTGGTCCGTTTAGCGGCAGGGAATTGCGGTATTCCGGCGCAATGACCGGCATTCTCTGCGATAAGCGGTCCGGCGCCGACCCGGTGGCCGCTGCCGCGCAGTCGCTCATCACGTCGGGGGCGTTCGTGATGCCCGCATCCGACGTGACGAGAAACCTGCGGGCGGGCCGGGAGGTGTGGACCCGGTTCACCCGGCACTGGGACCACCTGGCGCCGGATCCCTACGCCGCGGAATTGGGTGCGCAGCGGCTGCGCCGTTACGGCCAGTTCCTGCTGCACGAGGGGATCGTGTACCGGATGCCGCCGGCCCGCGCGCTCGCCCAGCCGGACGACTCGAACCCGCTCTACGGCGACCGGGACCGTAACTTCGAGCCGCTGACCGACCGGTTCGCCAACGACCCGCTGCTGCATCGGCTGATCAAGCTGCTGGGCCGGCTCGCGACTGCCCTGGACGACATGGCCGACTGGAACGTCAAGGTGCATCCCTTCCGGGTGCGCTGCTCGGCGGACGGTGACGACCGGCCGACGCCAGACAGCCTGCACCGCGACGGCGTCACCCTGGTCAGCTCCCTGCTGATCGGGCGGCGCAACGCCGTCGGCGGGGAAAGCTCGGTGTGCGACGACGACGGCCATTGCCTGCTGCGCCAAACGCTGGCCGAGCCGGGCGCGTTGCTGCTGGGCGACGACCGGCGTACCCGGCACGCCGTGTCGCCGATCCGGCCGGCGCAGCGCTGCGGCCCCGCGCAGCGCGACGTTCTGGTGATCACCCTGGCGTCCCGCTGGCCCTGAACGGTCCCGGTATTCTGGCGGCGGTGACCCGCGTTTTCGCCGACGTAGACACCGGCGTCGACGACGCCTTGGCGTTGCTGTACCTGCTGGCAAGCCCGGATGCGGAGCTGGTCGGCATCGCCTCGACCGGGGGAAACGTTGGGGTACAACAGGTCTGCGAAAACAACCTGGGTCTGCTCAAGCTATGCCGGGTCACCGGCATCCCCGTGTCCAAGGGCGCCGGCGAAACACTGACCGGGCCGATGCGGGTCCCCTCGAAGGTCCACGGCCCCAGGGGCCTGGGATACGCCGACCTGCCGCCGACCGACGGTCGGCTCACCGACCACGACGCGGCGACGGCCTGGGTGCACGCGGCGCACGCCTTTCCCGGTGAGCTCGTCGGCGTGGCGACCGGCCCGCTGACCAACCTGGCGCTGGCGCTGCGCGCCGAACCCGCGCTGCCGGGGCTGCTGCGCCGGCTGGTGATCATGGGCGGCTCCTACGACCACCGCGGCAACACCACCGCGGTGGCCGAATGGAACGTCAGCGTCGACCCCGAGGCGGCGGCCGAAGTGCTGGCGGCCTGGGCCGGCGAGAGCGGGCGCTTTCCCGTCCTGTGCGGGCTGGACCTGACCCGCAACGTCGCGATGACGCCGGACCACCTGGCGCGCCTGGCGGCCACCGCGGGGTCGAGCACGGCGGTGCTGAGCCCCGACGACGTCCGCGGCAAGCGGTCGACGGCGTCCAACCCGCTGATTCGGGTGATCGAGGATGCGATGCGCTTCTACCTGGAGGCCTACCACGACAACGGACACGGATACCGGGCACATCTGCACGATCCGTTGGCCGCCGCGGCGGCGCTGGATCCCGCCCTGGTCACGACGCGCCCGGCGACGGTGGAGGTCGAGTTGACCGGGAAGCTGACCCGCGGCATGACGGTGACCGACTGGTCGGAACGCCGGGAACCCAACGCCCTTGTCGGGGTCGGCCTGCGGGCCGGGGACCCGGCAACGTTCTTCGACCGGTTCATCGACCGGGTGGGCGCGTTTGCGCGCCAGTTGGCCTGAGGTGCGGGCCGCCGGTACGCGGGTTCGACCCGGCCGGTCACGGACCGATGGCTCGAGCGCACAGGGTCCGACCCGGGGGGCGCAGCGGGTGAGACACCGGGCGCCGCTCACGGCAACCGCCGCAACACTTCCCCCTTGAGGCGTATCCGCGTCCGGGTCACCGGGGAGCGATGCAGGCGTGCGTGGAAGGCGCTCAGCTCGTGACCAAGCCTGTCCAGCGTGGTCCCGTCCATGCGGTCCTGCACCTGCGGGAACACCTCTTCTTCCTCCTCGTCCGCGTGGCGGCCGAGCACCGAGGCGAGCATCTGCGCCTCAACCTTGAAGTCGCCGCTCGACGGATCGGTGCGCAGCAACGCCGCGAACTGCTCGTCAATTTGCCGATGCTCGGCATGCGCGATGGGGAACAGCGGCGTGACGTCGCGAATCCGCAGGTAGTACAGCCGATCTTCGATCTGGGCGTGAATGCTGAACACCTCCAGCAAGCGGGC
>JAQTVU010000575.1 GCA_028706695.1 Mycobacterium sp. | reverse complement strand
CGACATCGACTTCGACATCAGCCCAGACAGCAAGCAGGCTACCAGAATTCATTGGATCCGTGACGGCGTGCCGGGCGGGGTGGACCTCGGCCCCGACGATCTGGTGCTGACCACAATAGGGTCGCTGACCGAAAACTCAGATAACGGGGATCACCACACCCCCGCCGCGCTCAACACCGGCCCGGCACCGGCCTGGGATCTGTGGCGGCGCATCGCGGGCAACGCTCCCACTTTCGGTCACCCGGACGTGTTCGGTGCCCACATCCCCGAAACCAAATGGCAGTCCGCCACCGTCACCACGTTGGACCGACGGATCCCGGAGTACGTCGAAAAGATCTGCAAGCGCGACCCGTTCAGTGGCAAGATCGTCACCGGCGGGATCGTGACGGCACGAGACTCCAAGTGGCTGATGAGCTGGACGGTCAGTCGGCAGCCCCACTTCAAACAGCAGCCACCCGACCAGATGGTGGCCTGGCTGTACGGACTGTTCGTCGACGTACCGGGCGATTACGTCCACAAACCGATGCAGGACTGCACCGGTGAGGAGATAACCCAGGAGTGGCTTTATCACCTGGGCGTCCCCGACGACGAAATTCCGGAGCTGGCCGCCGGCGGAGCCAAGACGGTGCCGGTGATGATGCCTTATGTCACTGCCTTCTTCATGCCCCGCGCGGCGGGTGACCGCCCCGACGTCGTTCCGCGGGGTGCCGTCAACTTCGCGTTCATCGGTCAGTTCGCCGAGACCACCCGCGATTGCATCTTCACGACCGAATACTCGGTTCGTACCGGCATGGAGGCCGCCTATACGTTGCTCGGCGTGGACCGCGGCGTGCCGGAGGTGTTCAACTCGACCTACGACATCCGCAGCCTCCTGGCCGCCGCCGTGCACTTGCGTGACGGAAAGGACGTCGACATCCCCATCCCGGAGATCCTGCGCAGACGCCTCGTCGACAAGATGACCAACAACGAAATCGGTGAACTTCTTGTGGAATTCGGGTTGATCAAGGGCTGAGTAACTCTGTGACCGGCATTCATGGCCCGGAGGAGTTTCGAACGGAACGCTGACCGAAAGCTCAGACCCAGTACGGCACACGGGCGCGGTACTGCCGCATCGCGAAGGCCGCCAGCAGCCACCCGACGACGGTCAGTGCCAGCACCACCGCCCAGTGCCGCAGCTCCTGGTGGGCGCCCAGCAGCGGGGCGCGGACGATATCGAGATAGTGCAGCAACGGGTTGAGTTCGACGATGTTCGCCCAGCGTCCGGCCCCCTGCCGGTGCAGGGTGTCGTCGTTCCAGATGATCGGGGTCATGAAGAACAGCAGCTGCACGACCGAGACCAGCAGCGGGCCGATGTCGCGGTAGCGGGTCGCCAGGATGCCGAAACACAGCGACACCCAGATGCAGTTGAGCACGATCAGCCCCAGCGCCGGAAACACGGACAAGTCGGCCCACGCCCACGGTTTGGGGTAGACGAACGCCACGACCAGATAGATGACGATGTTGTGCGCGAACAAGATCATCTGCCGCCACACCAGCCGGTAGACGTGCACGGACAGCGGCGTCGGCAACTGCTTGATCAGTCCCTCGTTGGCGACGAACACGTCGGCGCCCTCCAGGATGGCGGCGTTGATCAGGTTCCAGATGATCAGGCCCAGCGTCACGTAGGGAAGGTGTACCGAGAGCTCGAGATGGAACAGCTTCGAGTACAGGCCGCCCATCGCCACGGCGGTGGTCCCGGTCGCGATTGTGATCCAGAACGGGCCCAGCACCGAGCGGCGGTAGCGCTGCTTGATGTCCTGCCAGCCCAGGTGCAGCCACAGCTCGTGACGCCGGAAACCGTCGGCCAGGTCGCGGCGCGCGCGGGTCAGCGTGCGCGACTGCGTCGCCGCGTCCATAAACGTCATCGGCGCCGCTCTCTCCCGCAGGCGGGAGGTACCCCCATCTCATCGCTTCGCTCTGCATCGTCGTCGGCGCGTATCATGCCAGCCCTCCAGAGTTGCCGAACTGTTCACGGCGGCCCATGCGGCGCAGCCGAATCCAATCCCGAAAGCCTCGGGGATCGCGGCGGGTCACCAGGAAGAACCAGCCGAACCGCACCCACTCCTGCACCAGCAGCTTGCGTAATCCCGGCTGCGAGAGCAGGTAGCCGCGGTTGCGGTAGGTGAAGAAACGCTTGCGGGGGTCGTCCGGGTACTGGGTGTGCATCCGGCCGCCGAAAATCGGCCGAAACTCGGAGGTTCCGCACGGGTGCAGGTAGACGGCGTCCAGGCAGGTGCCGAACGGCAACCCGGAGCGCACCAGCCGCCGGTGCAGCTCAACCTCGTCCCCGCGGACGAACAGCCGCAGGTCGGGCACCCCGACCGACTCCAGCGTGGCGGCCCGGAACAGCGCCCCGTTGAACAGCGACGCGATGCCGCGCAGCAGGTCGTCGCCGGTCTCGGTGCGCAGTTCGCTGGTCAGCCTGCGCCACACCAGGCCGCGCCGCAGCGGAAACGCCAGGCGCCGCGGGTCGTCCATATTGCACACCATCGGCGACACCTCGGCCAGCCCGTGCCTGTCCGCGCAGGCCAGCAGCGTCGCCAGCACCCGGCCGTCCTGGGGGCGTCCGTCGTCGTCGGCCAGCCACACCCAGTCGGCGCCCAGCGCCAGCGCGTGCAGCATGCCCAGCGCGAAACCGCCCGCTCCGCCGAGGTTGCGGCG
>JAQTVU010000574.1 GCA_028706695.1 Mycobacterium sp. | reverse complement strand
CGTGTCGCCGCATGCCCGGCAGGCGGGCCCGAAGCCTGTCGGCGGCTTTCGTCTTGCCGGCCAGGGCCAGCACTAGCGCCGATGCATCAATGACGTAGTCGTTCACCGCCGGTCCGCAGCCAAGTCGGCGATGATGGACTCCCTGGTCGCCCCCGGTGTATCGCTGGCTTCTCGCGCGGCTTCCATGGCTGCCAGCGCTTCGTCGCTGGTCGGCCGGCTCGCGAACTGGATCACCCAATCTCGCATGTAGGACTGGATGGAGCGCCCCGCGGCACGGGCCCGCTTGCGGATGACCTCGTAGGCTTCGTCGGGTATCTCGCGGATCTGAATTGTGGCCATAGCGCTACGGCTGGCGCTCGGGCTGCTTGGTGCTCGTTCGCGGCTTCTCGACGTTAACCGGCATAGCGTGCCCGCTCCGCGTAGTGCGGCGCGAGTGCCTCCATCTGTTCGATGACCAACTTGATCGCTTCCGGCTGCTTGTCCGGCGGATACCTGTACTTGACCAGTAGCCTCTTAATCGAGGATCGCAACTTCGCCCGCACATCGTCTCGTACCGTCCAGTCGGTCTTGGTGTCACGCTGCATGACGCCGACCAACTCCCGCGCGATCTGCGCGAGCACCTCCTCGCCTTGCAGTTGGACGGCGGACTCGTTCTGCGCTACCGCGTCATAGAAAGCCAGCTCGTCGTGGGACAGTGGCGGGGTAACGCGCTGACCCCGGTTGCCTTCAGCTGCAACCTCTTTCGCCATCGCAATCAGCTCGGCGATCACCTCCGCGGAGGTGAGCTGCTGGTTGGTGTGGCGGCACATCGGCGATCCGGTCGGAGAATGCGCCCTCCCGCACCACATTGTTCCTGGTGGCCGCGGCGAGTTCCCGGTTGATCACGGCCCGCAACGCCTCGATCGCCAGGTGCGGGTGGGCTGCGGCCTTGGCCTTGACCTCGTTCGGGTCCAAGGGCGGACAGTGACGGTCTGGGTATGCCGGCCGCGTCGTAGATGTCGAGGATTTCGCCCGACGCGGTCGATTCGACCAACGTGGTCAGCGGCCGTTTGATGTCGTCTGGAATCGGCTTGCCTTCGGCCCGCCGCTGCTCGGCGTCGAACTTGCCCGTCCATACCCGGACCTGCTCGTAGAACTTGACCGCCGGCCGTAACGTGTCCAGCGTCTCGTTGCCCGCGCACAGCGACCACCCGCGCGCCACCTGGTTGGACAGCCGCCGAAACCGATCTCCCAGCGTCAGCTCCCCCTCGGGGACACCTGGTTGCCCGGCGTCGATGGGGAGCGCAGGTAAGCGGTGAGGCCGACGGCCGCGTTCATCCACCCATGCGGCGTACGGACTTTCGAGCGCCAGTCGTAGCCCGCGCATAGGTCGTCGAGTTGGGCGACGAGTTTCCGCGTGACATCGACCGCCGCGTCGATGTCCTTGCCGACGGGTTTGATGTTGCGGTCGGTTCCGCCGCGAGTTCGCGGACTTGGGTGTCCGTGGGCGTGTAAGTGGTCTCCACTCCCATGTACGGTCATCAAGTACCGCAAGGCGTGGGCTAAGGCCGTCGCCGAGGGTGTTGCCGCCGACGTTAAGCCTGGTGACACGGTAGCTTCCCAACGTCAACTAGCAGTCCACGCTGCGCGCCGCATGACCCGCCAGCCCCACGACATGGTCGAAGAGAACAAACACATCGCGGGCCGGTTTCAGCAATTTCCCCAAATCCCGATGTCAGCAGCCCTGGTGGCACATATGCTCGTCCATCGACGACTCGGGCAACGTCACCCAGCCGCGTCAGAAGAAGGAAGGCGTTCTATGATCCGCAAAGCGTTAACCGCCGCGGCCCTCGCAACCGGCGTCCTGATCGTCGCGCCAGCTCACGCCAACGCGCTGCCATCCAACGGGTCGCTGCTGGTCCCCGGCGACCTAGCGCCAGGTAACTACTGGGCCACGCCGACCGTCGCTAGCGGGGGCTACGTCGCGGTGTGCTCCAGCTACACCTGCGAGGTCGAGGACGGGATGATCGACAACTATGACGTGGAGGGCCGCACGATGATCGTGGTGCCGCCTAACGCGACGATGGTGAACGTCGACAACGCAGAATTGACGCCAGTCTAATACCAGATTCGCCTTGGCGTAAGCGATCCCGACCCCAGGTCGTTGATGCTTTTACGCATGGCATCGATCGGGGTGTCCGCTCCCACCGACCGGGTGAGGATGTTCGGCTGGTTAAGACCCCAACATGTTGGAGGCGGTCCCGTCACCATTGACGGCCTGATCGGTTTCAGCGTGGATCACCGCGGCGAAAAGCTCATGCGGGACGATCTGCAATCCCTGCTCCAGGCGGTAAACATCAGCGCGGCTTCGTGGCCCAGTATTCGGCCACCAGCCGCGGCGCGCGAGCGGTGTGATCCCAGGTGGCGCTGTCGAGCATGTCGCGGTCGTAGGGGCCCAAGCGGCTAAACACCGGCGCGTAGTGGGCGCGCGCCGCCACCGACACCAGCTGCGGCACGTGGATGCGGGATATCAGCCGCCGCAGCTACGCGCGGGTATGTTGCCGCCGAGCCGCGGCTCGCCGAATCCATTGGGCCGCAACTGTTATCCGCCGGGCCTGCGCGGCCGTCAGCCTACGGGCCGAGAGCGACACCGCGCCGCGGCCACCGCGGGTCACCCCGTGCTGATCTTCTGGTCCAACGCCACCACGACACCGGTGCCCGGCGGATTCT
>JAQTVU010000573.1 GCA_028706695.1 Mycobacterium sp. | reverse complement strand
GGCAACGCTGCGAAATCCAGCGCCACGCCTTCCCCTCCCAGTCCCAGTCCCAGTCCCAGTCCCGCGCGAAACCATCCCCGTCTGATCGGATCGCCCCGTCTGATCGGGTCGCACTGTGTGACCCGCCTCTTCTTCCCAAGAGCGCAACCCAGCCGTCTACCGGATGCTTCTCGGGTGAAAGCCGCCATAAACTGCCCGTTGGCTAAAGACTCGCTGAGCGTTCGCTGGCCATGTGCTTGATCCGGCCGTCGGTGCGGCATCGGGCTCCCGTACGCGGTGATCGGACACAGGGGCGACCGCGCGCGGGTGGCCGTCGCACTGATCGCGGTGGACCAGCGCAGTGTGTGTGCCGGGGGTTGGGCATCGCCGCGGAACAGGGCCGAACTCGGCGGCGAACGCCGGCCTCTGAGCTGACGGCGCACGGACCCGGGCTTTCCAGCCGGATGGGTCGCCAACGGCTGGGCGGCGCGTGCAATTTTCGCGATACAGCGGGGTTTCGACGGAACCACGGCGGAAATACCGCTTCGCACAGCCGCATCGGCGTGGTTTTCCCAGGCGATCGGCCTTCGGTGGACGTCTGGACGCCGTTGGGGAACCGGGCGGGGGGGTGTGCGCCGCCGCGAGGTTCGGGGTGGCGACCGGTCTGCCCGCGGCTGTTTTGCCGAGGCGGCCACGATGGTTGCCGTCATCGCCGCGAAAGGTGATCGCTTATGGCGCGTTCGCGCATCACCGACTGGGATCCGGAAGATCGCGCGGCTTGGGACCGCAGCAACCACGCGATCGCCCGTCGCAACCTTTTCTGGTTGGTGGTGAATGCGCACATCACCTTCTCTATCTGGTACCTGTGGTCGGTCCTGGTGCTGTTCATGCCGCGGTCGGTCTATGGGTTCTCGACGGGCGACAAATTTTTGCTGATCGCGGTAGCGTCCTTGGTCGGGGCTCTGGTGCGCATTCCGTACGCGTTCGCCGCGAATTGGTTCGGCGGCAGTACGTGGACGACGCTCTCGTCGCTGGTGCTGCTGATTCCCACGGGTGGCACGATCCTGTTGTTGGCCCATCCCGGGTGGCCGCTTTGGCCGTACCTGGTGTCTGCGGCGTTGACGGGATTGGCAGGCGGGAATTACTCGGCGTCTCTGGCCAAGGCCGACGGCTTGTACCCGCAGCGGCTCGAAGGGTTCGCGCTGGGCCTTACCGGCGGGTTGGCCAACGCCGGGTCGGCGGCGATCCAAGCGGTGGGACTGCTCGCGCTGGCCGCCTTGGGTCATCGTGCCCCGTATTGGGTGTGTGCGATCTATCTGGTGTTATTGGCCGTCGGCGGTGCTGGTGCTGCGGTGTTCATGGACGACGTCGTCGCGCACCGTAGCGGCCTGTCGCTGGCGAACTTGCGTGCGATCCTGCCGGTACCCGATACGTGGCTGATCTCTTTTCTCTATTTGTGCTGCTCCGGTTCGTTTCTGGGTTTCGCGTTCGCGTTTGGCCAGGTTCTGCAGCACCGCTTCATGGCGGAGGGACAAAGCCACGCATTGGCGTCGTTGCACGCCGCGCAGATCGCTTTCACCGGGCCGCTGGTCGGGTCGCTGGCAAGAATCGCCGGCGGCAAGCTGAGCGACCGCTTCGGCGGCGGCCCCGTCATTCTGACCCTGTTGTGCGGTATGTCGCTGGGCGGCGGATTCATGGCCGTCTTCGGCGCCCACCATGATGTCAGTCGCGGCAGGGGCGGCACCGCGGCGATGATCGGCTATGTCATCGGTTTCACCTGGCTGTTCGTCTCATCGGGTGCGGGCAAGGCGGCGGTGTACAAGCTCATCCCCTCGGTTTTCGCGAAGGCCAGTTGGACGGTGGGCCTCGACGGTCGTGACCGCATCAACTGGGCCCGTGTGCGCGCCGGTGCCCTGATCGGCTTCGCGGGGGCGTTCGGCGCGCTCGGCTCCGTGGGGATCAACTTGGCGCTGCGGCAGTCCTACGCCGCTACCGGCAGTGAAGCACCCGCATTCTGGGCCTTCTTCGGGTGCTACGTCGTCGCCGCGGTTTTGGCCTGGGTGCGTTATGTCTGGCAGCAGGCGGCGCGGGTACCGGCCACCGCAACGGATGCGCAGGGTGGAGCGGATGCGCAGGCGACGCTACGGAATCCGTGAGAAACGCGGTGCTACCGCGACGAACGTAGCGCGCATGGGAGCGCCGGCCTACCGGCCGCGCATGCTGAAAACGGCAGATTCATCGCCCGCCTCAACTGAGGCATCGACGTGAAGGACCGCCAAGGACGTTAGACCCCGAAAGGAGCTTGGCATGAGTGCGAATATCACCTGGCAGCACCGCAAAGTCTCGCGCGGTGACCGGGAGAAGCTCAACGGTCACCGGGGTGGTGTCGTGTGGTTCACGGGCCTGAGCGGCAGCGGCAAGAGCACGGTGGCCAATGTGGTTGATCGAAAGCTTTACCGGCGTGGGGTCCGGAGCTATCTCCTTGACGGGGACAACGTCCGCTACGGCCTCAACGCCGACGCCGACATCCTCGCCGAGCACCACAGCAGGGCGTTCGCCGAGCGTTTCGGTGTGGGGTTTTCGGCCGAGGAGCGGGAAGAGAACCTGCGGCGCATCGGCGAGGTGGCGAAACTGTTCTGTGACGCGGGTATGGTAACGCTAACGGCTTTCATCAGCCCGTATCGCCACGAACGTGACAAGATACGCGCCGCGCTCAACGAGTCCGATTTCATCGAG
>JAQTVU010000572.1 GCA_028706695.1 Mycobacterium sp. | reverse complement strand
GCCATCACCCGCGCCAAGGCCGATCCGCGGCCCAGCTTCATCGCGGTCCGGACCGTGATCGGCAACGGCGCCTCCGGTGTGGAGGGTACGTCGAAGGCGCACGGGTCGCCCCTGGGCAAGGAGCTGCTGGCGAAGGCCAAAGAGCCTGCGAGATGGGACTTTGCACCGTTCGCGGTGCCCGGGCCGGTACGCAAGGCGTGCTCCGAGTTGGCTGAAATCGGTGCTGCGGAGCACGCCGCCTGGGACGCCGACTTCGCCGCCTTCGAGGCTGCCAGCCCGGAGCGCGCCGCGGAGTACCGCCGGGTCCGCGAACGGAGACTGCCGGGTGGCCTGCCTGAAGCGCTGGAAGCCGTCGTCGGCGAGAAGCCCCGGGCCACCCGGCAGTCCTCGCAGGCCTGCTTGAACGCCGCGCTCTCGGCGATGCCCGAGATGGTCGGCGGTTCAGCGGATCTCGCGGCGTCGACCGGCACGGTGTGCGGCGACGTGGTGACCCGAGACGACTACGCGCGGACCGCGATCGCGTTCGGAATCCGCGAGTTCGGTATGTCGGCGATTCTCAACGGGATGAGCCTGCACGGCGGCTTCCGGGTCTTCGGCAGCACCTTCCTGGTTTTCGTCGACTACCTGCGGCCAGCCCTGCGGCTGTCGGCAATGACGGGGCAGCCCGTCATCTACACCTTCACCCATGACTCGATCGCGGTCGGTGAGGACGGTCCGACCCACCAGCCAATCTCGCACATCGAGTCGTTGCGGATCATCCCTGGGCTGGAGGTCTTGCGGCCGGCCGACGACGCCGGGACCGCGGAGGCCTGGCGGCTTGCGCTCGAGCGCACGGCCGGGCCCACCGCGCTGATCCTGTCCCGGCAGACGCTTCCGCAATCGAACCCCGATCTTTTCGGGGACGAGGGTCCGGTGCAGATCGACATCGTGTCCACCGGTTCGGAGGTGGCACTGGCGCTGAACGTCGCCGAGGCGCTCCGGGCCGACGGGTACAGCGTGCGGGTGGTCTCGGCGCTCTGCCGTTCGCGCTACGTCCCCGACCCGTCCGCGACCACCGTCAGCATCGAGGCGGGCAGCACCGATGGCTTGGACCGGGCTTGTCGACGTCGCCATCGGCCTCGACTCGTTCGGCACCAGCGCTCCGGGCGACGAGGTGATGGCCCACCATGGGTTCACGGTGGACGGGGTGCTGCCCCATATCCCCGCGCATCTGGGCCTCAACGATGACTAGTGATGTGCCGCCTCTGGAAGCGGTGATCTTCGACGTCGACGGCACGCTTGTCGACAGCGAGCGGGATGGCCACCGGGTGGCTTTCAACGAGGCGTTCGAGGAGGCCGGGCTGCCCGACTACTGGGACGTCGGCACGTACGGGCGGTTGGTCAAGATCACCGGCGGCGCGAGGCGGCTGGCGTTCTGGTTCGAACGCAACGGCCTCTCGCCTGGCGAGGCCGCTGAGCTCGCAAAACGGCTGCACAAGCGGAAGACCGCAATCATGCGCCGCCTGATTGCTGACGGACGCGTGCAGGCCCGACCGGGTGCGGCGCAGCTGGTCGACGAGCTCGAAGCGAACGGTGTTCCGATGCACGTCGCGACAACCGGCACCCGCGCGTGGGTCGAACCCCTTCTGAATCACGCCTTCGGCAACAGGTTCGACACCGTGATCACCGGAACCGAGGTGTCCGACCTGAAGCCCAGCCCGGCCGTCTACCTGGAAGTATTGCGCCGCGCCGGCTGCTCCCCCGCGCAAACGGTGGCCGTCGAGGACTCAGCGAACGGCGTGCGGGCGGCTGTCGCCGCCGGTCTGCGCTGCGTGGCCGCAAGCAACCCGTACACCCGCGACGACGACCTGTCCGGGGCGACGTTCGTCGCCGACGGACTCAACGACCCTGCGCTGGTCGCGTGGTTCCACGATCGCCTGCCGCGCCCGGCCGGCGACCACGCATGAACGGGTAGGGCAAAATCGTCAGCGCGGGTGCGGAACTCGGGGTCCGCTGAAGCCCAGCAACCAGATTCACCCCCAAAGCCGCCCGTGGGCTGGGAGATCAGCCATCGCCGCCGTGGAACGGTCACAGCAGGTAGCGAGAAGGAGTTCAATGACTCGGAATCCCAACCTGGCTGCGCTGTCCGCCGCGGGACTGTCGGTTTGGCTCCTTGGCGATGCCGAGCCCGTCGTTGAGCGCCTTGGCCATCGGCGCCAGGCAGTTCGTCGTGCACGAGGCGCAGGAGATGACGGTGTCGGTCTGCGGATCGTACACCTGCTGGCTTACGCCCATCACGATGGTGGCGTCTTCATGGGTTGCCGGTGCGGGATGATCACCTTCTTCGCACCGCCGGCGTCGATGTGTGCCCGGGATTTGTCGGCGTCGGTGAAGAAGCCGGTCGACTCGACGACAATGTCGACGCGGAGTTCCTTCCACGGCAGGTTGGCGGGATCGGGAGCTGGGGCCGGAGGTCGACAAGGCGACGCAGTTGCTGGCCACCGTGGTCGGCCAGGACCTCGACCAAGACGCCGACGACGGGGTGTTCCGCACCGCGCGGCGGGTCGCCGCCGATCGGGTGATCTCCACGGTGGACCCGCAGGCGCGCCACGGGCACAAGACCTCCGGGCGGGGATTCGACGGATACAAGGGCCACATCGTGATCGACCCCGATGTCGAGATCATCACTGCCACCGAGGTCACCGCGGGCAACGCCGGCGACGCCGAACCCGCCGA
>JAQTVU010000031.1 GCA_028706695.1 Mycobacterium sp. | reverse complement strand
GCACCCCTTCGGCCGCAGTCTTCTACGACCCGCTGGACTGCGTGAACAACGCCGACATCGACGCCGCCGTCATCGCGACCGCCGACGACACCCACTTCGACATCGTGTCCGCCTGCATCGCCCGCGGCCTGCCCGTGCTCTGCGAAAAACCCCTCACCACCACAGCGCGCCAGTCACAGATCATCGTCGACGCCGAACGCGCCGCCGGCCGACCCCTGGTCCAAGTCGGCTGGATGCGCCGTTTCGACAACGACTACCGCGCCCTACGCTACGCGCTGCGCCCCGAACATGGCGCCACAGCCGTTCTGATCAACCAACGCCACCGTAATCCGTTGTCGGTCATCAAGTTCGACGAACGCGAACTGATCACCAGCTCGGCATCCCACGACATCGACATCTTCCGCTGGCTATCCGGGGAAGACATCACCGAAATCACCGCGGCCACCACCACCAGCCCCGACGGCGACACCGTGCTCGTCGTCCTGACCCTGACCTCCCAGTCCGGCACGCTCGGTGTCATGGAACTCGTCCGCGGCCCAGGCCTGCACTACGACATCGGCTGCGACATCGTCACCACCGCCGGCGCTCTCACCCTCACACCCAGCGCCCCAGACCCCGCCGACCTACTCCATCCCGGCGCCGAAGCCTGGATGCAACGCTTCGCGCAGGCCTACCGCTCCCAAGACGCCGCATGGCTGGCCGCCGTCGCCGACGGAACCAACGTCGCCGGCGCCTCGGCCACCGACGGATACGCCGTCAACGCCGTGATCGACGCCGCGCTGGCCTCACTGGCCAGCGGCCACGCCGAATCCGTTCAGCTGCCCACCAACCGGTAGAACTCGCCAGGCCAAAGGCCAGCCCACACCACCGCCGGGCGATATCACGCGGTGCATTTAGGCCGATTCCCAACCTTTGCCGTCGCTACTGCGCCAGCAGATCGTTGATGAGTTCTGTTGATCGCGAGGGAATCTCAACTCCTGGAAAGAATCGTTCGACGATCGCCCATACCTCTGCGCGCAAGGTGATTTCGAGGTGCCGTAGCAGGACTTGCAGGTCCTCGCCGTCACGAACGGCGCGCGCGGCAAGCACTTTCATCGCGAGCAGATGCTGTGGGGGAGTCGCCGCCACCTGTAGGTAGGGGTGATCGAACACCAGGCTTCCCTGCCCCGGGGTACGGGACACGTAGGCGGCGGCCTGATTGTTCAGCCAGGTCGACGGCCACCCGCGTTCGGCCGCGACTTCGCGGATCGCTGCGATCATGGGGCCGTCCGGGGTGAACAGGGCGTCGATATCGCGGGTCGCGGTGCGGGTCGGGTCGTATGCCAGGATCATCGCCGCGCCGCCCACCACGTGGACATGACCAACGACCCGGCGCGCTTCGAGCTTGGCGGCCAGCGCTGAAAACGCTTCACGCAGCCCGGACTCGGCGAACAGCGGCTCGGGCATCGACGCAACTCCATCATGTGTGAGATCAGCTCGGTCCAAATAGATCCCGCGCCGGCGAAACGCCGCCGGCGCCCATAGCATCGCGCGCACCCGAGCTGACGGCAAAGGCGACACCCACCACGGCACGGTGAGAAATCGGTCCGTGGTGACGGCCCATAGCGGGCCTGCTGTGCCGTAGCGGCTCGCGATGTCTTCAGCGATCGCCGCGAGCGCGGCATCGAACCGTGCCGAGCCCGTTAAGGCGGGTTCGTCGGCGATCAACGACAGCGCGGCCGGGCCCGACTCGTCAGCGCCGCGGCAGAACTCGAAAAACAGCCGCAGCCGGGTTCGGTCCTCGTGCTCGCCGCGGATGAATTCTGCTGTCTGAGCAAGCGTGAGCGCCTCAGCGGCCGGGGCTAGGTCGGTTCGTGCGCCCTGGCGTCGCACCACCGCGCATATGTCGGCGGCAGGGTATCCCGATACGCGTTGAATTCCGCGGTGGGACAGGATGCTTCGTGCCCGCGATGGGGTGACGCCCCAGTGTTGGGCGGCCTGCTCTGCTGTCCACAACTCCACCCCAACTAACATACGCGCAAACTGCCCGCATGTAGAGAGTCGGCTCGGCTCAGCGCTGATGGTCCAGTGCTGCGGCGACGAGGGGCTTGGCCCAGTCCGGGGTGGCGGACAGGTCTGCCGGAGCGATGATTCGCCCGTTTTGCAGGTGCAGGACCAGCACCGGCACGGGTGGCTGTCCGGCGGCCGGGTCGGCGGTGGCGGTGTTGTCGTAAACGCGTAGTTCGGTGAGGGCGGGCAGCAGCTGGATCAGGTTGAGCAGGCTGTGCCGGTAGCGGCGGTGGATGTCGGTTTCGGGGATGTCGTGGCCGCCGGCGCGCACGCGTTGGCGCACCCGGTCGATATGTGCCTCCGCACTTGCCAATCCGACGTAGAAGACGCGGACTTCGGTGCCGGAGGAGGCCGCTTCGGCGATCAGCCGGGTCATCGTGGTCCCGCCGAGGGTGGTCTCCAGGGTGAAGTCGAGGTGTTCGTCGATCGCTCGCTGCAGGAGGCGTTTGCCTTGCTGCCATGCGGCTGCGTTGGCGTCGGTTTGGCCGAGTGCTGGGTTGGCGGCCCTGAGCGCGCGGGCCGCCTCGTCGGGGTTGAAGTAGTCACCGCCGTTTGCGCGGATCGCCGCACCGCCGATGCTGCTCTTGCCGGCACCGTTGACGCCGGCGAGCACGTAGAGCCGCGCCGGCTTGGCGGCTTTAGGACTCACGCGCCGCCGCGGTGCGGCGCCGCCGGGTGCCGCGCGCAGCCTTGACCGCGGCTGCGCCGAGTTGTTCGGGGGTGGCGCCGAACGCCGCGGCCACCGCATCCTTGGCCTGCGGGGTCTGCATGGTCTGCAACAACGTGTCGAAGCGCTCGCTGAGGTCGTCGAGGGTCGGCGCGTTCGCTTTGGTCAACGCCTCGAACTCGGCGTAGGACAGCAGCACGGCTTTGGGCGTGTCGTGTTTGGTGATCACCACCGCGCCCTCGACGGCGGCCTGCTCAAAGATCGTGCCGAACTCGTTTTTCAGCCGGCTCGCGGCGACGGCGGGCACATCGACCAGCCTGCCATCGCGGTTACGGTAGGTCACCGGTGGCATCGCGGGCCCTTTCTCTTCAGTTCGTCATAGACAGTATAGCTCGCTGAGCTAATCGGTCCATTAGATCCATAACGGCCAATTTTCCATGGTGGTGGCCCAATGCTCCGCGAAAATCGGCCGGCCCCCAGACGGCCCCAGCCTGCCGACGAGATCACGCCTTGTTAAAACTCTCGCAATCTGCCAGCATTTAGGGAACGAAGTCGCTGATCCAGATACGAGAAACCGATCGCCGCTGACAGCGCGCTAGCAACCGGAAAAGCCAGATCACCCATGGCACAGGAGCGTTCGCCAAGACGATTACTCGACCCGACCGCCACGAACGCCTGGCTCCGACTCTGATGACAACTGGCCGCGCGCCTCGGAGGGCGTGGACTTTGTCCTCAACCGAACAACATCGAATCCGAATCCGACTAGAGAAAGAGAGGAGTAGTAAACAATGCCGAGCTGGACTGCCCAAACAGTATGTACAGCAACGGCGTTAAGCCCTGACGACATAGCGGACCTTAGCGTGAACTTACCCGGAGCCCTCTCCTACGACGGGGTAACAGGTCGGCTCAAAGCGGTCTTTGAGCTCGAGGCGCCGACCCTCAAGCGCGCCACCAGCCTGGCCTTAAGACGAGCCACGGAAGCGTTGCCTGGCAAGCCCTCTGAAGTTCTCGTCCAAACGACAGATCGCTTCGCGGCCGACCTCAAGCACCCCGCGCCGATCGACCTCGTCAGCCTCGGTGAAGCAGCCGACCTGCTAGGCGTTTCGCGCGCTCGAGTCGATCAGCTCTGCAAGGCGCGGGCCGATTTTCCTGCGCCATTGGCGCGTGTGGGCAGCGGGCCGGTATGGACAAGGGCGAGTATCGAGTCCTACAAGGAGCGCGCGCAACCACTGCCACCAGGGCGTCCTCGGAAGCGCGCCGGCGAATTCCCTAGCGCTTCCTCTGCCGTAAAAGCGTCCACCGGCCTCTGATGGCTGCTGAAACGGGTAGCACGTCCGGGCTCGATTATGTCTTCCCCGGGCGCGCCCAAGGAACCGCTTTAACCATACATATGTCCCTATATTATTGACTGTCCGTATTAAGCGGACATATGATCGGGTTATGCGTACCGCAGCTCCCGCGTTACTCCCGATCTTCCGGTCACAGCACCAAGGCCAACTCTTAGCCCACCTGCTCCTCAACCCCGAACGCGAGTACACCGTTACCGACCTCGCCGCCACGCTCGGCGTCTCCAAACAGACCGCCCAGCAAGAAATCGAACGCCTCGTCACCGCCCACGTCCTGCGGGACCGCCGGCAAGGACGCAACCGGCTGATCAGCGCGAACCCCGACCACCCCGCCTATGCGCCCCTCACGCAGCTCGCACTGCTAACCTTCGGCCCCCACGCGGTCATCGCCGAGGAATTCAGCACCATCCCCGACGCGCAACAAGTCTTGATCTTCGGCTCCTGGGCCGCCCGCTACAGCGGCCAGCCCGGCCCCCCGCCCAACGACATCGACGTGCTCGTCATCGGCACCCCCACGCGCACTGACCTTTACGAGGCGGCCGACCGGGCCGAAAAACGTCTGCACACCCCGATCAACCCCGAGCAGGCCACGCCGGCCCAATGGCAAGCCCCGCAGGACTGGACCTTGCTCACCGAGATCCAGCAGCGCCCCTACATCCAGGTCTTTCCCGAGGTCGCAGCGTGACGAGCTGGGGCCCAGGGCGCGCGGCGATCACCCAGCTCGTCGGGAACGGCAGCCTCGAACACATCAGCGGCGCCGCCGCTGACGGCACCTATCTACTCGAACAAGCCCGTCAGCGCCTCGCCGGCGCGCACGCGGCCCGCACCGCCGACCACATCGGCGCATTCGAACTCGCCTACGACGCCACCCGCCAGGCGATCACCGCGCTGCTCGTGCAGCAGGGCCTGCGCCCGACGACCAGGGGCGGCCACATCGCGGTGGCCGAAGCGGCCGAAGCGCAATTCGGATCGCACTTCAGCACGTTCAACACCATGCGCAGAATCCGCAATCAGCTCGAATATCCGCGCCGCACCACCGATCTCGAACTGCCTACCGCAGACACCGATCGGGCCCTGGACAACGCCCAGTACATCATCGACGCCGCCGAACAACTCCTCCCTGAACTCGGCATCTGGGCATGACATGTACGCGCTGCGCGGTTTTCCCGCCTGGCGGCTACCGCGGTTGCGAATGCCTGGTTCGCCGGCCAATCGCGGCGCTCAGTGAATCCAATTCGACCATCACATCGATAGCGACCCAGATCCTGTTACGGCGAGCTGTCGACGTCACCTCGAGGATGCCCGCCTCGGTCAAACGATCCAGCGCCTTATACGTGCTGGGCTCACTGGTCCCGGTGATCCCAATAGCAGCGGTGGCATCCAAGATCGGCGTATCCAGCAGTGCTGCAATGAGTTTCTCGTCCGCCGAATTCGCCCGAGGTGCCGCAACAGCATGCCAGCGCTCCGGCAGCTCTGCCAACGCCGCAGCGGAGACCTCTGCCGCCTCGGAGGCGATAACCGTGGCACCGGCGACGTAGCCGACAAGGCCGTCGGCGTCACCTTGGCGGTAAGCGGTGAGGTGGTCGAAGTACCGGCCGGTGTCAGCCAGCATCACCGACGCCAGGGGAACAGTGACCCGGCGGGTCAGACCACGTCGACGCAGGATCGCGCTGATCATTGCCCGCCCGGTGCGGCCGTTTCCGTCGGTGAACGGGTGGATCGAGAGGAACTGGGCGTGCGCGATCGCCGCCTGCGCGATGATTGGCAAATCGCTGCGGTTCGCGAACTCCATCAGGTCAGTCATCAGGTCGGGCACAAGATCCGGGGGAGGGGGGACGAACATTGCATCGATCGGTGTGAAATCGCTTCCACCGATCCAGTTCTGGACCGTGCGCAGCATTCCGCCGTCACGGGCGGTGTAATAGTCCGGGGCCATCAGGAGCCGGTGGGCGTCCAGCACTGCGGCAAGCGTGAGGGGGCCGGCGTCGGCCGCGGCGGTCAACGAGGCCAACGCGCGTGTGGCGGCCAGCTGGGATTTGGCGTCGTCGCTGGCTTTGACACCGGCGACGGCCTTGGCGAACCCACGCCAGTCCGCGGCGACGTGCTCGATCTTGGAGGAGGCCACTGATTCGCTGCGCAGAAGGAAATCGGCCAGAGGAGCCAAATGTCGACCGAACCCCGCTTCCAGGCGCGTGGCGGCGATGACGGCGTCCTCGTGGACGCGACCGACGTCGCCGGCTGGGGTGTAGTCGAAGCGACCTATCTCGGGCGGGATGTTCACCATGATCTCGGTCAGGGTGCGGTCTGCGCGGCTGCCGGCGCGGCCCTTGCTGCGCCAAGGGCGCGCCAGCGTGGTGTGCGCGGGCCAGTTCATGGTCAGGGACCCCCAGGGAAAACTTTCAGCAACCGCTCTCCTATTAAAGAATACTTGTATAAAACTTAATTAGTGTGCGGGAGGATGAAACTTGGCTTGGCGGTTCACCGCCGACTCACCGCTGCTGCCACGCCTCAGCGCATCCCTCACACTGGGGACCGTGGCACGTGCGGGGGTGGGAGGAGGGGTGCCAGTGCCACCCGCCCCAATGCTGGCCACGGCCGGCCCGGCACCCTCCGACACCACCGGCTGGTGTCTGGAGGCCAAGTGGGACGGCGCCCGCGCGGCCGCCCGGTGCGGGCAGCGCATCGAACTGTTCAGCCGACAAGCCACCAACCTCACCGAGGGCTTCCCGGAGATCACCGATGGGCTGATGCGCCTGCTCGACGGCCGCCCGGTGATCCTCGACGGAGAGCTCGTGGTGCTCGACGAGCATGCCCGGCCCTCCTTCGCGTTGCTGCAGCGCCGCCTTCGCGCCAGCCGCCCGCCGGCGCATCTGCTCGTAACCCTGAAAGCTATGTACTTTGTCTTCGATTGCCTGTGGCTCGACGGCGAGGACGTCACCGGCCGGCCCTACCTGCAGCGCCGCGAGCTGCTGGCCGGCCTGCACCTCGACAGTCCGCCCATCCTGACCCCGTCGTACTGGACCGGAATCAGCGCCGACGCCATGTACGACGTCGTCGCCGCGATGGGCCTCGAAGGCTACGTCCTCAAACGGGCCACCTCGACCTACCAGCCGGGCCGGAGATCGCCGCACTGGGTCAAAGTCGTTGTGCGCCAACGCGCACCCCTGGTTGTCGGCGGCTTCACCCCGGGCCGCGGCGGCTTCGGCGCACTACTCGTCGGGGCGCACAACGATACCGGCGAGCTCGTCTACGCCGGCCAAGTCGGCACCGGCCTTTCCCAACGCGTCCGCGGCGCGCTTGCCGCCCAGTTGGCGGCCATCGCCCAGCCGGTGACACCGTTTGCCGGCCCGGTGCCCGACGATGCCCGGATCAGCTGGGTGCGACCCGACGTGGTCGTCGAAGTCGAATACCGCCAATTCACCGGCCGGCTGCGCCATGCCGCGCTCAAGGCCGTCGCCGCCGGCGTCGACGCCACCACCGTCAAGTTGCCGCCGAGCGCGGCGCCGCCCTGAACTCGCCGGCTCAGATGACCCGGTATCCCAGCCGTTTGGCGGCCCCGGCCAGCCTGGCGCTCAGGCCGGGATGGTCCAAGGGGAGGGAAAGCTGCGGTCGCACAGGCATCGCGGATCGGGCCGGGGTGAACAACGCCAGGCCGGCGAAGCGACTGTTATAGCGGATGCCGTCCAGGTCTGGAAAGGCCGCGGCGATGTGTCGAGCCCATTGCTGCGTGCCGGCGTGAGGTGCGGTGGAGATCGCGAAAGTGCCTCCCGCGCGGGTGATCCAGGCGCCGAGACTGTCGGCGGCAACGTCGACGACGGTGAGCTGACGGACGAAGGACAATGCGGTCAGATACGGGCGGCCGCGGCGTCGGTCGATGGTGCGGTCCACCTGGAAGGCTTCACCCAGGGCGGCGTCGGGACTCGATGCCCCGTACCAGACACTGCGCTCGGGGTCTTCGCCTTGCGGCAACGGGTGCGGATCGAACCGCAGGATCGGGCCGAACGAGCGAAAGCCAGTCCACGGCAACACAAGGGCGCCTTCGGTCCGGTGTATACGCCACCAGATCTCGGCGGTCTCGACGCCGCGCGTGTCGCCCGCCTGTAATCCGAGGCTGGCCAGCACCGCCGGATCGGGAGCGACCGGCAGCATCGGATCGCTCACCGACGCGCCCACTCCCCAATCTCGATGAGGCCCAGCACCGGCTCGACGGAGCCGCCGCTGCGCAACCAGTCCCGCACCGCGCGCGGCCGATTGTCCAGGCTCAACTCCGGCTGCGGGGTCAGGAGGAACCCCGCCACTGCGGTCGGATGCAGATCAGACGGCAACGCGGCCAGCACCTGGTCGAGGCCCCGCACCTGCTTCAGCCTGGACTGGTCTTTGGTCACCTCGCGGTCGAACTGTACAGCCGGATAGACCCACGCCCCGTTGTCGTCGATTGCCCACAGGGTTCGTTCTAGGCGCCGCTGACGGATTCGGGACTCGTTGACGCCCAGGCCTTTTGCGACCGCAGCGGAGCTGTAGGCGGTGCTGATCAGCCTGGCCATGTGCGCGACGACGTCGGCTGTGATTTCGCGGTAGGCCTCGGGGCCTTCAACGAGGCCGGCGCTGTCGAGCAGGTCGGCCTCGGCTGTGGTGAGGGACGCCGCCCACGGCCTCTGCGCCGACAGTGTCTTGAGGGCCGCGATCAGATCATCGCGGCTGAGGTCGAAACGGTCGTGCAGCAGCTGGTCGAGCTCATCAATGCTCATCCACACCACCTCTAACTAACGCAGACTAACATCAGTATACGCGCGTTAGCCTCATGGTGGCGCGCTTCATCGGCTTGGGCTGTCCGTGGTTCTCATCGTTGGGAAGCGGTGGCGGCGGGCTGGATCACCGACATGGTGTCGCGGTCGGTGGCGCTGTAGACGGTGTGAGTATCCGGATCGACAGCGAGCGCCCAGGAGCGGTCCCCGGCGTGGATCGTGGCGGTGACAGCGTTCCCGTTGAGCATGAACATGGCGTCTGTGGCGTTATTGGCCACGTAAGCGATATGGGTACTGGTGTCCACGGCGACAGCTTGTGACGCATCACCGACGTTGATCGTGGCGGTCACAGCATCACGCGTGGTGTCGACGATCGACACGCTGCGGTCCCCGTAGTTGGCGCTGTAGAGCGTGTGCGCGCCGGGGTCGACCGCGACTCCCCATGGCATGGCGCCGACCTTGATGCTGGCGACGACAGCGCGGTCCTTGATCACCGAGACTGTGTCGTCGCCGTTGTTGCTGACGTAGGCGATGTGCGTGAGGGGATCGACCGCCACGCTGGCCGGGTGGGTTCCGACGTGCACAGTCGCGGTCACGGCTTGGCTGGTGGTGTCGATCAGCGTCACCGTGTTGTCCCAGTTGTTGGCGACATAGACCATGTGGGCGTCAGCGTCAACGCCTATGCCCCAAGGCATTACACCAACCTTGATTGTGTCCAGGACGTCGTGATCATTGGTCACCGACACGGTGCCGCTGCCGCTGTTCGTCACCCAGACCCGGCGGGTGCCGGGGTCGACGACCGCTCCGATCGGGCCGCTACCGACCTTGATCGTCCCCGTCGCAGCGCGGCGTACGGTATCGATAACCGTCACCGTGTTGTCGCCGTTGTTGGCCGTGTAGGCGCGGTGCGCGGCGGGGTCCAACGCCACCCTTACCGGGTGCTTGCCGACCGGAATGCTGGCCGCGACGGCAGGAGGTATCGCACCCGGCGGCGGCGCTGCGGACGCGAAAGGCGCGGGATGGTGGTGGCCGTGCCAGAGCGGTATTGCCACCGCTGCGGCGAGGGCGACCGCGGCCGCGGTGGCCGCCACAGCGATCGTCCGGTGCCGGCCGGCCCGCCCGAGGGGCGGCTCTACCGGGCCAGGTCCTGGCACCGGGACAGGGGCCGCCGGCGAGGTGCCGAGGGCGTGCCTGGCGGCGGCGGCGAGTTCACCGGCGCTGGAGTACCGGTCCTCGCGTTCCTTGGCCATCCCACGCTCGATCACCTTGTCGAAGGCTGCGGGGACCTCGGGCCGGCCGTGGGAGGGCCGCGGAATAGGAGCGGTCAAGTGCGCGGCGATCAGTGTGGTCATGTCGGCGGTGAGATACGGCGTACTGCCGGTGAGGCATTCGTAGAGCACACACGCCAACGCGTACACGTCGGCGAGGTGATCAACCTGCTGGCCGATCGTGAGCCGCTCGGGGGCCATGTAGGCGAAGGTGCCGACGGTGCTCCCGGCGGTGGTCAGCTTCGAGTCCTGGGCGGCATTGGCCAACCCGAAATCGGTCAGGCACGCGAAATCGTTGGCAGTGAGCAAAATGTTGCCGGGTTTGACGTCGCGATGCACGATCTGCTCGGCATGCGCGGCGTCCAGGGCTGCGGCGACCTGGTCGACGATCAACACTGCCCTCGCCGGGTTAAGCGTGCCGCTGCTGTCCTCGACTTTCGCGGTTTCGGGGAACTCCGTGACCGTTCCGCGCTGGTCGTTCGTGACGGTTGGTGCCGATGTTTCTGGTGAGGTTGCCGGCGTGTCGGCGTGATCCTTATCCGAGCATGTGCCAAG
>JAQTVU010000571.1 GCA_028706695.1 Mycobacterium sp. | reverse complement strand
GGTGGACACCGTGACGGCCCCGAACTTGCCCGCCTCGGCGATGACCTCCGCCTCCCCGGCGTCGTTCTTGGCGTTGAGCAGCACGGCGGGCACCCCGCGGCGCAGCAACCGCTCGTGCAGTTCCTCGGACTCGGCCACGTCGCGGGTGCCGACCAGCACGGGTTGTCCAGTCTGGTGCACCTCCACGATGTGCGCGACGATGGCGTCGTTCTTGGCGGCCGCGGTGATGTAGACCCGGTCGGACTCGTCTGCACGGATGTTGGGCTTGTTGGACTGGATCGGCGACACGCCCAACTTGTAGAACTGGCGCAGCTGCTCACCGGCGGCCAGCGCGGTGCCGGTCATGCCGCACACTGTGGCGTAGCGGTTGATCAGCGCCTGCACCGTGATGGTGTCAAGCACCTCGCCGGTCTCGGTGGTCTCGATGCCCTCCTTCGCCTCGACGGCGGCCTGCAGACCGTCGGGCCAGCGCTGTAGCTGCGCTATGCGACCGCGCGAGGCGTTGATCAGGTGCACCGCGTCGTCGCGGACAATGTAGTGCACGTCGCGCTGCAACAGCACATGCGCGTGCAGGGCGACGTTGACCTCGGTCAACGTGGTCGCGACATGCTCCTCGGAGTAGAGGTCGATGCCGCCGAGCGCCTTTTCGACCTTGCGGGCGCCCTCCTCGGTGAGATGGACGTTGCGGTTGTCGGCGTCGGTGTCGTAGTCGGTCCCGGCGTCCAGCTCGCCGACCAGCTTGATGATCTCCAGCCGCGGCGTCTCCCGGTGGCTGGTGCCGGCCAGCACCAGGGGCACCAGCGCCTCGTCGACCAGCACGGAGTCTGCCTCGTCGATGAGGGCCACGTCGGGGTTGGGAGACACCAGGTCGGCGACGTCGGTCACCAGCTGGTCACGCAGGACGTCGAAGCCGATCTCGTTGACCGAGGCGTAGGTCACGTCACAGTTGTAGGCGGCCCGGCGGTCGTCGCGTGATGACTCGGCGGTGATCCACCCGACCGTCAAACCCATGGACTCGATCAGCGGTCCCATCCATTCCGCGTCCCGGTGGGCCAGGTAGTCGTTGATGGTGACCACGTGCACATGCCGGCCGGCCAGCGCGTAGCCGGCCGCCGCGATCGCGCCGGCCAGGGTTTTGCCCTCACCGGTGGCCATTTCGATCACGTCGCCGGCGAGCATGCGCAACGCGCCGAGCAGCTGCACGTCGAAGGGTCGCAGCCCGGTCGCCCGTTCGGCGGCTTCCCGGGCGATCGCCAGGAACTGCGCGATGTCGTCGGCCTCGGCGAGATCCTCGAGTTTGAGCAGCCCGGCCGCCTTCTGCAGCTGCTCGTCGCTGAGGTCGGCGGCTTCCTGGCTGTATCGCGACGAGGCGGTGACCTCGGCGAGGGAACGGGAACGGTTCTTCTCGGTGCTGGCGCCGAGCAGCCGCCAGAACCGGCTGCTCAGGCGACCGGGCTGGGCGCGGGTGGACTTTGGCACAGGTCAACGGTACCCACCCGGCGCAATCGCGTGTGTTTGCCCGCAACGCGCCGCGCCGGGGCGTTCAACCGGGGCCCCGCGCGGCGTGTGCGACGCGGGAGCGGCGCGGGTAGGCGACGCGCGGTTCGGTGAGCACGTTGCCGACGGCGGGCAGGCCGCCGGCGAAGTCCCGCGTTCCGGCGCGGGCCGCAAGTTCGGCGGGCGCGGACACCGGCTCCCCGTGGCCGTCCAGCGCGCGCACCGCGGTCTGCTCATGGCGGGTGTCGATCAGCCGGATACCCTCGCCATGGCAGCCGTCGCAAATGGAGAACAGCCGGCCGCCGGATAACGTAAAGGTGGTACCGACACCGCTGGCCTTGAGTCGCCGCGCGACGAGGCGGCCGGCACGCGTGCTTTTACCGGCATGCATGCTCTTAAGTGGAAACGGGCGTCGGTACCCACTACAGCAGCCTATCCGCCGCCTGCTGATGAGTACCGTTGCCGAAGGATTCCTGTAAGGAGAACATCTACCTTGGGCCCGAAGCCGTTCAAGCCATCGATCAACTGGTCGACGGCACCCGTGGATTCTTTGCGGTGGGTCGCCATAGCCTGGGTGATCGGCGCCGTATGCGTCTTGACCGTGCTCGTCGCCTTGAGATACTTCACCCCATGGGGCCGCCATTTCTGGCGGATCACCCGCGGTTACTTCGTCGGGGCGCGCAGTATCCGGGTGTGGCTGATGCTCGGCGTGCTGCTGCTGTCGGTGCTCATCTCGGTGCGGCTGATGGTGTTGCTCAGCTATCAGGGCAACGACCTCTATACATCGGTACAGAAAGCGGTGCAGGGCATCGCCGCCGGGGACAGTGGGGTCAAACAGTCCGGCATTCACGGCTTTTGGATGTCGATCGTTATTTTCAGCGTGCTGGCGGCCCTGTATGTCATGCGGTTCATGTTGGACATCTATCTGACGCAGCGGTTCATCATCGCCTGGCGTGTATGGCTCACCGGCCACCTCACCGACGACTGGCTGAAAGACAAGGCCTATTACCGGGACCTGTTCATCGACAACACCATCGACAACCCCGACCAGCGCATCCAGCAGGACATCGACATCTTCACCGCCAATGCCGGGGGCACCCCGAACATTCCGTCCAACGGGACCGGAACCACATTGCTGTTCGGGGCCGTCAATGCGGTTGCCTCGGTGCTCTCGTTTGCCGCGATCCTGTGGCATTTGTCCGGCAATCTGAACCTCTTCG
>JAQTVU010000570.1 GCA_028706695.1 Mycobacterium sp. | reverse complement strand
CGTCGACCAGGTCCCCGCGCTCGCCGCGCGCCGCAATTACGAGAGAGCCGCGCGGCTGCGCGACCACACCGCCACCGTCGTCGATGCCCTGTGGCGCGGCCAGCGGCTGCGCGCCCTGGCGGCGCTGCCCGAGCTGGTCGCCGCCGCCCCGGACGGCCGGGGCGGATACCACCTCGCCGTGATTCGTCACGGCCAGCTCGCCGCCGCCGCCGCCACCGGGCGCGCGGTGCCCCCGATGCCGGTGGTCGACGCCATTCAAGCCGGCGCGCAGACGATCCTGCCGGCGGCGGCGCCGCTGGGCGGCGCGCTGGTCGAGGAGACCGCGCTCATCGCGCGCTGGCTGGCCGGTCCGGGCGTGCGGATCGTGCGGGTCGCGGAGGATGGCTGGGCTTCCCCCCTGAGGTCGGCCGGCGCCTGGGCCGAGTGGGCGGCAGCGGCGCGGTCGGCGCGGCTGGCCGGTGAACAGGATTGGCCCGAGGGCGCGCCTCCTCGGTACCTCGGCCCCCGGCCCGCATCGCCACCGGGCGCCCGCGACTCACGGCTGCCGGCCGAACCGTACCCATCGCTCGAGCAATCGTTCGGCCGCGCCGGAGTCGATGGCCGCGGCGGCACGCCGCAACCCGTCCTCCCACGCCGGCAGCCATTCGGCGCGACTGGATAGGCCGGCGTGGGCGACAATCGCGCCGGCGGCATTGAGCACCACGGCGTCCCGGACCGGGCCGGTGGCGCCGCCCAACACCGCCCGCGCCTCCGCGGCGTTGCATTGCGCGTCACCGCCCAGCAACTCCGCGAGGTCGGCGCGGGGAAACCCGAATCCGGCCGGATCGAACGTCAGCCTGTCCACCGTGCCGGCCTGCACGCGCCAGATGGTGCTCGTCGTGGTGGTGGTCAGCTCGTCGAGCCCGTCGTCGCCGTGCACAACCAGCACGCTGCACCGGCGTGCGGCGAACACCCCCGCCATCACTTCGGCGAGGTCGGCGAACGCGCACCCGACCAACCCGGCTCGCGGTCTGACCGGATTGGTAAGCGGTCCGAGCAAATTGAAGACGGTCGGCACCCCCACCTCGCGGCGCACCGCAGCGGCGTGCCGGTACGAGGGATGAAACGTCGGCGCGAAGCAGAATCCGATCCCCACTTCGGCGAGGCTGCGTGCGACCTGGTCGGGCGCGAGGTCGATGCGCACCCCGAGCGCTTCCAGCGTGTCGGCGCCGCCGGACAACGACGAGGATGCCCGGTTGCCGTGCTTGGCCACCGGCACGCCGGCGGCCGCAACGACGATCGCCGCCATGGTCGACAGGTTGACCGTGCTGACCCCGTCGCCCCCGGTGCCGACGATATCGACCGTATCGTCGCGCAGCGCGTCGGCGGGCATGGGACGCGCATGGCTGAGCATGACGTCGGCCAGCTCGCCGACTTCGGCAGCGGTGGGGACCTTCATGGTCATCGCCACCGCGAAGGCGGCGATCTGGGCGGGCGTCGCGGCGGCCGCCATGATCTGTTCCATCGCCCAGGCCGCCTGTCCCCGTGCCAGTTCCCGGCCGCCGGTCAAGCGACTCAGCACCTGCGGCCACGACGGCGCCGATCCGATGGCGCCGCCGGCAGACCCCTCACTAGCCACTCGCCGATGGTCCCACGAGCGCCGATCGCTCCCCAACCGTCACCACAAACGGCGCCGGTACCCGCTGCAGCGGGCCCCGTCGGCGACACCGGAGACCCCAATTGCCGCCCCGGGTGGAGTTCGACAACTACAAAGCGTCATACTTGCGGATGTGACCAGCGCTGCCGGAACCTCAGGTACTGCAATCACGTCGCGAGTGCATTCGCTAAACCGACCGAACATGGTGAGTGTCGGCACCATAGTGTGGCTTTCCAGCGAGCTGATGTTTTTTGCTGGGCTGTTTGCGATGTACTTCACGGCACGCTCTCAGGCCGGCGGGAAGTGGCCGCCGCCGCCCACGGAGCTGAACCTTTACCAAGCGGTCCCGGTGACGCTGGTGCTGATCGCGTCGTCGTTCACCTGCCAGATGGGCGTGTTCGCGGCCGAACGCGGCGACGTGTTCGGGCTGCGCCGCTGGTACGTGATCACCTTCCTGATGGGACTGTTCTTCGTCCTCGGGCAGGGCTACGAGTACTACCACCTGGTGGGCCACGGCACCACCATCCCCGGCAGCGCCTACGGCACCGTCTTCTACCTCTGCACCGGATTTCACGGGCTACACGTCACCGGCGGGTTGGTCGCATTCGTCTTCCTGCTGGTCCGCACCACGATGAGCAAGTTCACCCCCGCCCAGGCGACGGCCAGCATCGTGGTCTCCTACTACTGGCATTTCGTGGACATCGTGTGGATCGCGCTGTTCACCGTGATCTATTTCATTCGATGAGCCGGCGCTGGACGAAGAGGAGTTGTCGGTTGAAGAAGCTGGGGTCTACCCGATCCGCCAGGCGGAGCGCGCGTGACGATCGTTCGCGCCGGCGGCTGCGCCGGCGCCTGTCGGCCGGGTTGCTGCTGTTGACAGCGCTGACCATCGCCGGCGGGCTGGCCGCCGTGCTCACGCCCACCCCGCAGGTGGCCGTCGCGGACGAGAACTCCTCGGCGTTGCTGCGCACCGGCAAGCAGCTGTTCGACACCTCGTGCGTGTCCTGCCACGGCGCCCACCTGCAGGGCGTGCCCGACCACGGGCCCAGCCTGATCGGCGTCGGCGACGAGGCGGTCTACTTCCAG
>JAQTVU010000030.1 GCA_028706695.1 Mycobacterium sp. | reverse complement strand
TTCGGTGCTGCTTTCCTACATGTCTGCGGTGGGCATCGGGGTCTTGGTCTTCCAGGTGATACTCGGCAAGGATTTGCACTGGAGCCTGCCCGGGTTGTCGTTCATCTTGCTGGTCGCCGTCGGCGCCGACTACAACATGCTGCTCATCTCCCGCATCCGCGACGAGTCGCCGCACGGCGTGCGGTTCGGGGTGATCCGCACCGTGGGCACCACCGGGGGCGTGATCACCTCGGCGGGCCTGATCTTCGCCGCGTCGATGTTCGGGCTGCTGACGGCCAGCATCAGCACCATGCAGGAGGCCGGCTTCATCATCGGGATCGGCATTGTGATCGACACCTTCCTGGTGCGCACCGTCACGGTGCCGGCGGTGGCCGCGATGATCGGCCAAAAGAACTGGTGGCCTTCGCAACTGGGCAAGAGTTCAGCGGAAGTGGATGCGGCCGAGCGGGCGAGGCAGCGCCGGCTGACGGAGCTCTCCTACCAGCTGGTCAAGCTCAAGATGCTGCCCGGTCACAAGCCCTGGCGGCCCGCTCCGGCACGTCGTGACACGGACCCGGCGAACGGGGAGCGACGCGCCGAACGATCGGATGCGCGTGTCCGCGACCACGCGCTTCCCTTGTTCGACCTCGGTGGCCTCACGCACCGCCTGACCGATGACGTGCTCGAACCGGCGCCGCAACCGGTGGCTGGCACCAACGGGCACGGCACGCACAAGGCCGAGCGCTACCTCGGTCACTCGCTGCCGCTGTTCGGCCCCGGCGCGTGGTCGCATGCGCTGGTCTCGTTGGGCGCCAACGGAAACGGGCACACCAACGGCGGTGACCCTGTCGATGGTGAGGCCGGGCACCCGAGTGACCCGGACGTCGACCAGCCGCTGCCCCTGTTCGGGCCCAACGCATAACGACGACGCGGTCAGGCGTCCAACCGGGTGAACTCGTCCTGGCGGTAGAGCTCCACACATTGCGAGCGGCGGATCTTGCCGCTGGTGGTGATGGGAATCGAACCGGGCGACACCAAAACCAGATCCGCCACCCGCAGCCCGTGCGACTTGGAAATCGCCGAGGTGACCTCACGTTTCACCGCGCGCAGCCGGTCGGTCGCGTCGGCTTCGGAGTCGCCCTTCTTCTTGAATTCGATGATCGCGACCAGCTTTTCGGCGCCCCGGTCCGGAACCGCGATCGCCGCGCAACGCCCCGGGGTGACTTCATGGATGGTGGCCTCGATGTCGTCGGGAGAGTGGTTGCGCCCGTAGACGATCAGCAGGTCTTTGATGCGTCCGATGATGAACAGTTCCCCGTCGGAGAAAAAGCCGGAGTCCCCGGTGCGCAGCCATGGCCCGTCGGGCGTGCCCTCGGAGGGGTCGACGATCGTCGCACCGAACGTGCGTTTGCTCTCCTCGGGTTTGGCCCAGTAGCCGGATGCGACGTTGTCGCCGTGCACCCAGATCTCGCCGGCCGTTCCGTCCGGGCGCTCCTTGCGTGTGTCGGGATCGACGATGCGCACCAGCTGTGACTTGACGGCACCGTAGCTGACCAGCGCCGTGCCGCTGCCCGCTTCGCATCGAAGCGCTTGTCCGGCGGGCAGTTTCTCGGAGTCGAAGTGAACGATCGCGGGCGGGTCGCCCACGTTGCGGGCCGCGATGTACACCGTGGCCTCGGCCATGCCGTAGGCCGGCCGAAGGGCGACCGGCGAAAAATTGAAGCGGGCGAAGCGGTCGGCGAAGCGCTTCAAGGTGGCCGGCTGTACCCGCTCGCTGCCGTTGAACAGGGTGTGCACGCCGCCGAGGTCGAAGCCGGCCATGTCGTCGTCGGTGACCTTTCGCGCGGCCAGGTCGAACGCGAAGTTCGGTCCAGCCGAGATCGTCTGGGCCCCGCGTGCCGTCATGTGCAGCCATCGCGCCGGGCGCTGCAGGAAAGCTATCGGGCTGGTCACCACGGTGGGCAGGCCCGCCAGGATCGGTATGACGATGCCCAGAAGCAGACCCATGTCATGGTAGAGCGGCAGCCACGACACCGCCACGAGATCGGATGGGGCGACCCCGCCCTCGCGGACGAAGATGTCGCCCATGATCTGCTCGAAATTGGCGAACACGTTCTTGCTGGAGACCGTCACACCGGCCGGGATGCGGGTGGAACCCGACGTGTACTGCAGATACAACGTATCCGACGTGCTACCGGCGCGGCGGGGCGGCCGCGCGGAGCCCTGCCGGGAATCCAGGTCGAGCAAATCGACCTCGAGGATCGACGGCGCGGACCGGCCTTGCTGCGGCTGCGCATAGCCGCTGACGGTGTCCACCACGGCAGAGGTGGTGAGCACGACGGCGGGTGTCGTGTCGGCCAGCACCGAAATCGTGCGCTCGTCATGGGCGTTGCCATACGGAACCGACAGCGGCACCGCGATCAACCCGGCCTGCAGTACGCCCAGGAAGCCCACGATGTATTCGAGGCCCGACGGGGCCAGGAGCACCACCCGATCACCCGGCGCCCCACCGGCCCGCAGCTGCGCGCCGAGATTCAGCACCCGCCGGTACAACTGCGACCACGTCAAGGTTATGGGTATGCCGTCCCAATCCTGGTCGAAATCGAGGAAGGTGAACGCCGTCTCGTTGGGCTGCAGGCTGGCGCGTTCGCGCAGCACGGCGGGGATCGAAGACTGAACCACGGGCATCAGGTTACCTTTGATACGAGCGTCACAGGCCAGGACCGGCCAGCTCGCACCGTAGCAATCCGCCGCCGTGGCCGCCGATAAACTACCGTCTAGGCGGTGGACAACCGGCTCGCGCACATGGATCAAGCCTCGTTCCTGGGGCTGCGGGCGCTCGGCTACGGGGCGCAGGTGCAGTTCAGTTGGATCTACAACAGGGCGGCAGACATCGACGGATTGCGCCGTTTTCACCGCAACCTCGGGTACGGGCTGCTGGGACGACGGGTCGAACGCTCCCCGCTGCCGTTCGCCCGTGACCGGTGGGTCATCGACCGCGGACCCGCGGATCTCGACGTCGCCGAAAAGCCCCGCCCGCGCGCCGATCTGAGCGCCTGGACCTACCAGCGGGCCTGCCTGCCGCTGGATCCCGAACACGGGCCCCCCTTTCACCTGGGTGTGCTGCCGCTCGACGACGGGGGCACCGCGGTCACGCTGGTGACGTCGCACACCATCGTCGACGGGCTGGGAATCTTGCGGGCGATCGCCGACGCGGCCAGCGGAAAGACCCGCCACCTGGGCTATCCCCTGCCCGGTGCCCGCACCCGCCGGCGGGCCCTGCTGCAGGACGCCCGCGACACCATCGCGTCGGCCCCCGAGTTGGCGCGGGCGGTGACCGCCACCGCGCGCGTCGCCCGCAGCCGGCGCAAGGAGGTGGCCGCATCCTTCGCGGCGGCGCCGCCGGCGCCGCGGGCGGCCGGCGACGATCGTCGCGTCGCGGTGCCGACGGCGACCGCCTATGTCGACCTGGCGCAGTGGGATGCGCGGGCGAAAAGCATTGGCGGCAACGGACACACGCTGCTTGCGGCGTTCGCGGGCCGACTGGGCCTCCGGATGGGGCGGGTGTGCGGCGACGGCACGGTCACCCTGTCGCTCCCGATCAGCGACCGCACCGAAACCGACACCCGCGGAAACGCTTTGGTGTTCCCGGTGATCTCGGTCGATCCGGCACGGCTAGTATCGGATCTCGGTGAAGTCCGGCTGAAATTCAAGCAGGCGCTGGCCGACCTGCCCGAAACCTCCGCGGAATTGCTGGCGCCGCTGCCGCTGACGTCGCTGACACCCAAGTGGGCGGCGCGCCGGGCGGCGGGCATGGGATTGGGCAGCGCCGGGCTTCCCATCGGTTGCTCCAACGTCGCAGACATCGACCCGGTGGTGAACCGCCCCGACGGCACCGAGGCCGACTACGCGTCCGGGCGACTGATCGAGCCCGGCATCAACAGGCGCAGCCTCGAACGCATGGGCGGCCAGTTGTTCGTGGTTTCCGGGCGCATCCACGGCAAGGTGTGGATGTCGGTCAACGCCTGGCTCAGCGGCCGGGAAAACTCACCAGCGGCATTGCTGGAGGCCATGTCCGGCGCGTTCGCCGATTTTCACCTGCTCGCCGAGATGCACGGCTGAACCACTCAGTCGGCCAGTTGGTGGGTGGGGTTGTCGAGCGGAAGCGCCTTATGCCACCTGCGGTCGTGGGCCACCCCGATCTGCCGCAAGATGCCGAGCGCCGCACCCAGTCCGTGGCGCCCCCGCAAACCTTGCAGCATGGCCAGGTTGGCGCCCAGCTGGTAGCGCCACGCCCCGAAGCGCGGGTTGGCCGTCCTGCGGCCAAAGTGGTTGATATAGGCCATCTCCGTGGTGTAAATGCCGTATCCGGCCCGCCGGGCGCGCAGCGCGAGATCCAGGTCGATCCCCCAGCCGTAGCGTTCGAAGTCGCTCGGGTCCAGCCCGCCGACGTTTTCCCAGCACTCCCGCGAGATCATGAGCGCCGTTCCCTCCACCGCCGGCACGACCCGGTACCACGGCCGAGGGACGTAGTCGGCCGCCGCGGGTGCGCCATGGTCCACCGCGTACGGGAAACCCCGATCGATCATCGGGCCGACGATGCCCGCGTCGGCGGGCAGGCGCCGGTCGAGCAGCCCGGCGACGAATCGCTTCGAGATGCGGGTGTCGTTGTTGAGGGTCATCGCGTGGGAGTAGCCCTCGGAGAACGCAAGTCGAAATCCGTATTCGCTGCCGCCGGCCCAGCCGAGGTTTTCACTGGGTGTGGCGACCCGTTCGGTGCCCAGCTTGGGATAATCGCCCCGGTTGTCCACGATCAGGTAGTCGGCGCCCTCGCGCTGCAGGTCGCCCACCAACGTGTGGGTGTACTCGTGTTGGCCAAATACCGGGACGGTGATCAGCAACGACACGGGTCAACCGTACCGCGGTGTCGAACGCCGCGACGCGTTCCCGCAGTTTCGTCTGGGAGACTCAAGGTTTAGGCATGCGCTGACCGCGCCAGGTCAATCCTTTGCAAAGCAGTACACCCGATACGAGAACAGTCCCGCTTCCACCCCACGGTAGAGTCTTCCACCCTGCACACCGGCTTGGCTGCGGGCAAAGCCCTGTAAAAGTCCCGGAACACGCCGGCCGATTATTTCCTCCAGGCGGGGCGAGTTCTTCTCCAGACCTCGACGCACCTCATCGTCGATAGCCCGTTGCGACACAAGCCGCAACGGTGACGCAGACAAGTCAGCTTCCCACTGATCGACCAGGTGGAGCGCGCGGAGATCCGCGTAGAGGAAAAACCCTCCGGGGCGCAGCACGCGTGCGACCTCAGCCAAAAATTTCCGGAAATGCGGATAATGATGGGACGCTTCAATATTCAGCACGACATCAAAGGATCTATCGGAAAATGGCAGGTCCTCAGCGTCTCCTTGCACAAAATCAAGACCGGGCAGCGCGTGTCGATTTCGGCAAAATGAGATGCCCTTCGGATTCAAGTCCAAACCCGTGTACGCCGCCGGATGCAAGCTGCGAACGAGATATGAAGCGCCGCCGCCATGGCCGCAGCTGACTTCCAGTACCTCCTTGCCGCGAAGGTCCACTTGCGTTGCTGTGGTGTGGTAAAGCTGTATGTAATATCGATCGGGCTCATCAGACGCTGTCAGCGGCAGGGCCATCGGAGGATCCTCCTCATAGGCCCAGTTGATGAACAACATCTCATCAGCGCCCATGAAGCGGGTTCCTAAGGGATATCCGTACTTCGCAATGAGCTTCAAGATCAACGAACTGGATCTCACGCGGATGGCAGCAGGCACCGGGTGAGTATGACAAGATTCAACGGAGAAGACGAAATGAACGGGCTACGGTAAAGGAAAGCCGCAGCCACCCAGGTCGCTCTGGGCCGCCCGTTCCAGGGTGGCAATGGGCGGGTGGCCGTCTGACGACGCCGTAGGTCTACCCTCCCCGGCATCGCTGCGGTGCTCAGCCCCCGCCTGCGCTCAGAGCGGTGACGTCCCCAAGGCCCACGAACGAACCGTCCGACAGATTGTTGTCCATACCCCCGTAACAACCCCGACCGGCATGAAATACTCTGCCCCGTGGGCCAAACTGCGATCGAGGTCGACGACCTCACCAAGACGTTCGGGGGGGACACGCCCGCGCTGCGAGGCGTGAGCTTTTCGGTGCCGGCCGGAACCGTATGCGGGGTCCTCGGCCATAACGGCGCCGGCAAGACAACCACGATAAACATCCTGTCCACGCTGATCCGTCCCAGCTCGGGCCGTGCGATGGTCGCCGGCTACGACGTCGTCCGTCAGCCTGCCCGGGTCCGTAGCAGCATCGGGATAACGGGCCAATTCACCGCGGTGGACCCGCTGCTCACCGGCCGAGAAAACCTGGTGCTGTTCGGGCGGATGAGAGGATTGGGTCGCCGAGCCGCAAAGGCTCGCGCGGATGAATTGATCGGGCAGTTTGACCTCGTCTCGGCCGCCGACCGACGCGTCGGGACATATTCCGGAGGCATGCAGCGACGTGTCGACCTTGCCAGTGCCCTCGTTGTAACGCCGAAAGTGCTCTTCCTTGACGAGCCGACCACTGGATTGGATCCGCGTAGCCGCCGCGACGTGTGGTCTCTCGTCAACTCGTTGGCCTCGCAGGATGTCACGGTGCTGCTGACAACCCAGTACCTGGAAGAGGCCGATGTGCTAAGCGATTCCATCGTTTTAATCGACCATGGCAAGGTAATCGCCAGCGGCACCGCCGAGGAACTCAAGCGCAGAGTAGGCGCCAGCTATTGTGAGGTGACCCCGGCCAATCTAGCGGATCTGCCGCGGGTCGCGGCGGTGCTGGCCGGACTCGACGGCATTGATCTAGACGTCGACATGAACTCGGTGTCCGTGCTCGCCCGAGATGGAGTAGCAACCCTGGGCGAGGTGTTTCGGCGGCTCGATGCGGTCGGCATCGAGCTCGCCGATATTTCACTGCGCAAACCTTCGCTTGATGAGGCATTCTTGCTTCTCACCAAGCAGACCGTGGGCGAATCATGACTGCGTTGGCCGCCCTCACCGAACGATCACTGTTGTATACGTTGCGCGACGGCGCGATCGTCTTCGAAGTATGCGTTCCCGTTGCAAGCCTAATCGGGTTGACCGTGGCAACCCACGGCCTGATAGACACCGGCCGCATGAGCTATCCCCAATATCTGCTGCCCGCGGTTGTTGTCCAGTCAATGATCATGGCTGCGGCACTCACGGCGGATCGCGCCGGCCGCGATCGGCTTTACGGCATGGGTATGCGGGTGAGGACTATGCCGGTCGCTGCGATCGTGCCTGTGAGCGCTCGGATAGCCGCCACCTTGGTGAGGGCCGCCATCGCCCTCGCCGCGGCCATGCTGGCGGGGTACATGTTCGGGTTCCGGATGGCAGGCGGACTCGGCTATGTGTTGGCCTTCGTCTTTCTCGCCCTGCTGCTGTGCCTGGCCGTAGCGCTGGGCGCTGACGCATTGGGATCCAGTAAGGGCAGTCTCGAAGGGACCAGCCAGCTGCTGCTGGTGCCCCAGTTGTTGCTGGTCATGTTGTCCACAGGGGTTGCGCCCGAGAAGACGTTTCCCCACTGGTTGCGTCCATTCGTCCGTAACCAGCCGGTATCGCAGACCGCCGAAACGTTGCGGGGTTTGGCGACTGGGCACATACCTTCAAGTCACCTGGCAGCCGGCTTGGCGTGGTGTTTGGGCATGTTGGTGGTCTTCGGCGGGGTAACACTGCGACTGCAGAGGCGCGGCGAGTGACCACGCAAACGGGTGCAGAGGGCTCACTAATGAGTCAAACTTGCCTTCATGCCGGTCGAATACTGACTCGATGGCGACGTGAGCCGACAGCCCTGACCAGCTCGGTGATTTTCCCCGTGTGCCTGCTGTTGGTGTACAAGGCTGTGCTCGGTGAGCACATCCATCAGGTCACCGGCATCGACAGCATTTATGGCTTGGTGCCGATGTGCGCGGTATTGGCCGCCGTGTTCGGCGCCTTGGGAAGCGCCACCGGCATCCCGACGGAACGTGCGTCCGGGTTGTTGAGTCGCATGTGGGTGCTGCCGGTGCACCGCACCAGCGCAATCACGGGGCGGCTGACCGCCGAAGCTGCGCGCGCGCTCGTGGCCACGGTCCTGATCACCGTCGTCGGAACGACCATGGGCCTGCGCTTCACACACGGCTGGCTTGCCGCTTTCGCGTACATACTCATCCCCCCGCTCGTTGTGGTCGGCTTTTCGGCCCTCGTAATGACGCTCGCTATCCGCACCAACGGCCGCAGCATTGTGACCTGGATGGCCGCCGGGACGACGGCGCTGGTATTCGCCAGTTCCGGTACCGCTCCAGTGGAGACCTTTCCGCATTGGCTCCAACCATTGGTTCGAGTGCAGCCTATGTCGCCACCGATAGAGGTGATGCGCGCGCTGGCGCACGACGGCCCGTTGCTATCGCCCCTAGCGCTCACCTTCATTTGGGCGGTAGCGCTGCTCGCGGTTTTCATCCCGCTCGCCGTGCGCGGCTATCGGGTCGCCGCCGAGTCCAGTGTGTGACAAACGATTTCGAATCCATGCGGTCTCGCAAATCATGGTGGCGTTCGTCGCTCAACCAAATGATTTCCCGCGGGCGGCTTGTTCCAACAGGTCGGCGGCGGCCGCAACGCTCTCGGCAGGTTTCGTCAGGTGGGTCGCGACCTCACGGGCTCGAGCAGCGTATTGCGGGGCGAGGATCCGGCGAAGATCCGCGACCAATGTTTTCCGCGTGGTCCGTGAAAAGCGCCGGGCATAACCAACTTTGAGCCGCTTGACAACTGCTGCCCAGATCGGCTGGTCGGACGCGACCCAAAGAATCAAGGTAGGCGCTCCGGCGCGCATGCCCGCGGCGGTCGTCCTCGCACCGCCATGGTGGACTACCGCCCGGCATGCAGGGAAAATTGCGCTGTGGTTTACCGCGCACACCACTTTGACATGGGGAAATGCTGGTAGGCGATGAAAGTCGCTCGCACCGGAGCAAATCAACGCTCGCTCCCCCAGCTCCAGGTAGGCCGCGCTGATCGTGTCGACTGTTCGCATGAGATTTTTGACTGGCATACTGCCGAAGCCGAAGTAGATCGGCGGTGTCCCGGCGGCAATCCAGGACACAACCTCGTCGTCGCAATCCGTTGGCAGCTCCATCGTCAGTGCGCCTGTGAAAGGGCGGCGCCCAGACCATTCGGCGGCCAGGCCGGGGAAGCAAAGTTGGTCGTAAGCCTGAATCTCAAGTGATCCGCGCGCTGCCATTCGTCTCGACGGGGTGATAGTCGACGTCGGCAATCCGAGTTCTCGACGTTGAGCGTCCTCCACCCGCTTTACCGCTCGCCACTGCGCCCAGTCGGACACCGTCAGCGCAGAGCGCAATAACGGCGCTGGCACAGTCGTCAAAAGGTGTCCGTTGGGCCGCATCGGGACGTGATGCCAGGCGGCCAAGGGTATCCGGTAATATTCTGCGACGTTTGCGGCGGCCTCCTGGTAGGACACACCCGTCACCAGCAGATCGACCCCCGTGCGCCAGCGACTTCAATGTAGTGCTGATCTCTGCCCATCGGCCTGCGATGTGGTCGAAAACGTCGCGAACCGGCCCTATCGGATCCTGGATCTTCCACGGGGTACGGAAGAATTCCGGGATCTGCCCGGTAGACGGTCCATAGGGCACCGCCGGAAGTCCTACCGACTCAACAAACCCGACCTGGTCGGGAGGAGCTGCCACAAGAACGTCATGGCCCCTGCGTAGCAGCTCGAAGCCGACTGTTGACGGGCATTCAGGGTGACCACGTCGGGGTGGGGGTACCGGCACTGAGGGTGAGGATGCTTCGATCGGATCGAAGCGGCGGCGTGGTGACGATGCCGGGGTGTTCCCGTGACCATGCTGCCGTGGGTGCGGTTCGGCGGTCCTCCCGGTGCCGGAGGATCGTGGCGGGGGGATCGACCGGCGCAGTAGCGGTTCCGCGCACGAGCGGCCAACACGAGATGACCCCTTCCCGGCTCGCGCCGTGGTAGACCATCCTGGTGTCTCATGTCCACCCGAGCACCCGATGATCGTCGTCCGCACCGTCGAGTGGGCCGAGCAGGCTCTGAGCGCAGGCGAGATCGGCTGTCCGCACTCTGGGTGCGGCGGCACCCTCACCCGGTGGGGATACGGCCGCCGCCGGCGCGTGCGTAGCCTCGGCGCGCGGACCCTCGACGTGCGCCCGAGGCGGGCACGATGCACCCACTGCGCTCACACCCAGATTCTGTTGCCGGCCAGTGTGCAGCCACGCCTGGCCGATGCCACCGAAGTGATCGGCACCGCCCTGGCCGGCAAGGCTGCCGGCCACGGACACCGCCGTATCGCCACCACGCTGGACCGCTCGCCGTCGACCGTGCGCCGCTGGCTGCGCCGCGCCACGCGCAACGCTCATCTGCAATGGCTATGGCGGCGCGGCAGCCAGGCCCTCATCCGGCTCGACCCCGACGCGTTCAACCGGCTGCCCCGCGCTACCAGTCCGCTGCGCGACGCGCTGACCGTCCTGGCCGCAGCCGCATACGCGGCCCGTCGAGGTTGTCCCGAGTTCCGTGGAACTTCGGTGGCGGTCCGGTGAGCATCAGGCTGCGCTCACCTGGTCATTGTGCACGACGGGTCCGACAGGTTCGGCGAACTCAC
>JAQTVU010000569.1 GCA_028706695.1 Mycobacterium sp. | reverse complement strand
CCGCATCGCTTTACGAACAGCAGGACTACCGGATTTTGTGCCCATGTCATCAGTCGCAGTTCGACGCGTTGTATTACGCCAAGCCGGTGTTCGGCCCGGCGGCGCGTGCGTTGGCACAACTGCCCATCACCATCGACACCAACGGGTATCTGGTCGCCAACGGTGACTTCGTCGAGCCCGTCGGACCGGCATTCTGGGAGCGCACCACATGAGTCCGAAGCTCACTCCTCCGAAAATCGGTGACGTCCTGGCCCGCCAGGGCGAAGACATCGACACGCGGTATCACCCGGCGGCGGCGGTGCGCCGGCAACTGAACAAGGTGTTTCCCACGCACTGGTCGTTCCTGCTCGGTGAGATCGCGCTGTACAGCTTCATCGTGCTGTTGCTCACCGGCGTGTACCTGACGCTGTTCTTCGACCCGACGATGGGCGATGTCACCTACAACGGCGCCTATCAGCCGCTGCGCGGGGTGGAGATGTCCAAGGCCTATGCCTCGACGCTCGACATCTCCTTTGAGGTGCGCGGCGGCCTGTTCGTCCGCCAGGTGCACCACTGGGCCGCGCTGATGTTCGCCGCGGCGATCATGGTCCACCTGGCCCGCATCTTCTTCACCGGCGCCTTCCGCCGGCCCCGTGAGGGCAACTGGGTCATCGGTTCGCTGCTGCTGATCCTGGCCATGTTCGAGGGCTACTTCGGCTACTCGCTGCCCGACGACCTGCTGTCTGGCATCGGGCTGCGCGCCGCCCTGTCCTCGATCACGCTGGGCATGCCGGTGATCGGCACCTGGCTGCACTGGGCGCTGTTCGGCGGTGACTTCCCCTGCGGCGGTGTGGGATACCACTGCGCGACGGCGGGCTACATCATCCCGCGCCTGTACGCCCTGCACATTCTGCTGCTCCCCGGGATCATCCTGGCGCTGATCGGCTTGCACCTGGCGATGGTGTGGTTTCAGAAGCACACCCAGTTCCCGGGGCCCGGGCGCACCGAGCACAACGTCGTGGGCGTGCGGGTGATGCCGGTGTTCGCGGTCAAATCCGGCGCGTTCTTCGCCGCGATCGTCGGCGTGCTGGGCCTGATGGGCGGCCTGCTGCAGATCAACCCGATCTGGAACCTGGGCCCCTACAAGCCGTCCCAGGTCTCGGCCGGCTCCCAGCCCGACTTCTACATGATGTGGACGGAAGGCCTGGCCCGTATCTGGCCGCCGTGGGAGTTCTACTTCTGGCACCACACCATCCCGGCGCCCGTCTGGGTGGCGCTGCTCATGGGCGTGGTGTTCATTCTGCTGATCATCTACCCGTTCCTGGAGAAGCGGTTCAGCGGTGACTACGCGCACCACAACGTGCTGCAGCGTCCGCGCGACGCCCCGGTGCGCACGGCGATCGGCGCGATGGCGATCGCGTTCTACATGGTGCTCACCTTGAGCGCGATGAACGACATCATCGCGCTGAAGTTCCACATCTCGCTGAACGCGACCACGTGGATCGGGCGCATCGGCATGGTCATCGTTCCGCCGATCGTCTACTTCGTCGCCTACCGGTGGGCCGTCTCGCTGCAGCGCAGCGACCGCGAGGTGCTTGAGCATGGCATCGAAACGGGCATCATCAAGCGGTTGCCGCACGGCGCTTACATCGAGCTGCACCAGCCCCTCGGCCCGGTCGACGAGCACGGCCACCCGATACCGCTGGAGTACCAGGGCGCACCCCTGCCCAAGCGGATGAACAAGCTGGGCTCGGCCGGAACGCCGGGCAGCGGGAGCCTGTTGTTCGCCGACCCGGCGTCCGAGGATGCGGCGCTGCGCGAGGCGTCACACGCCTCCGAGCAGCGCGCGTTGACCGCGCTGCGGGAGCACCAGGAGAGCATCGCCGGTTCGGCGAACGGCGAGCACAGCGGGTCCAGCGAGCACTGAAAACTCAGTGAATGCTGCTGACCCGTAGCGGGTTACATGCGGCGCGTTTCCAGGTCGTCGGGTGTGCGGCAAGGGCAGGGCAAATCCTCGCTATGCCAAACGAGGCGCCAACACGAGACGCGGGCATCGCCGCACACCGATAGGCGTCGGATGGCAGGCGCGGCTGCACCAATGCGCCGGACGTTAGCCGCGTGGATGGCGGGGTTTACCCGCGTGGATGGTGGTGTACGGGCGCGGGTGTACAGGCCGGTTGTAGTAGCCACCGGCAGCCCGCTCGCCTCCGAGCCCGCCTCTTCTGCGCCCGGAGCAGCGGCCCCGCGGTAACCGGCTACTGTTCCTCGGCGATGACGCGGCGCAGCTGCCGCACATGCAGAAATTCGACGACCGGCATTGCCGCGGTGATGGCCCCGGCCAGTCCGTAGCCTATCCAGGACGCGCCGTCGTGGCCGACGGCCATCAGGTAGGTCGCCGCCGCGACGGGGATCAGCGCGGCGCCCATGGTGGTGGCCAGCAGCACCGTGCCGCGCAGCCACACCCGGCTCACGGCCTCGCTGGACCAGGCGGCGACCGGCTCCGCCCCCGCCACCCGCGGCGGGCGGGCCTGCTCCGCCGGCGGACGCGTCGCCAACGAGCCGGACTCGGCCGGCCCGCCTCCGGTCCGTGGGCGTCCGCTCGCCGCCCGGCCCGGGGACTCGGCCAGGCTCAGCCGGCGCGCCCGCAACAGCACCGGGATGGCCCCGGCGATGACCACCGCCGAGACGATGATGACCGCGTACAGCACCCAGGTGGTGTGCGGGTTCTTGGCCATCTTGTGGAAG
>JAQTVU010000568.1 GCA_028706695.1 Mycobacterium sp. | reverse complement strand
GCCGAAGCGGTGTTTCCGGCCCAGCAGGGCCTCGTTGATCCGCGGGAATTCCTGCGGACGATCGTCGCGGCATTCGGTGCTCACCGCACCGGTCGCCAGGTTGACAGTCCAGCGCGACAGGGTCGGCGGGGCTTCACCGGGGCCGCGCCGGTCGCGGTCGAACATCCGCGCGTAACGCACCACGTCGAGCACCAAAACCTCGGCCCCGTCCCGCATCTCCGAATACGCGTTGAGTGGGTGGTAGACGTAGCAGGGTTCGATTTCGAACCAGCGGATGTCGGCGTCGCCGCCCTCGCGGGGCATCACCCCGATGCGCGCCGGATAGGCCGGGTTCCAGGCGTAGGGCATCCGGTCGGAGCGCTTCGGGTTTCGATTCATGATCGCGGTGACCGGGCTGGGAATCCGCACGCGACCGATCAGCGACTGCATCGCCAGCCGTGCCGGCAGGGTGAGCCAGCGCGGCGCGGTCACCGGCAGCACCTGCACCGGGTCGAAGGTCACCGGCAGGTCGTAGATCACCACGTAGGAGTCGGTCAGCGAGAAGTCGTGCATCATCGGCGACCCCGACACCTCGATGTCGACCGTGCGGCGCGCCCGCCCCCCGGTGTCGATCACCGAGTACTGCACCGTCCGCCCGCGGGCGAACGAGTAAGAGACGGCGTGCAGTTCGCCGGTGTCCGGGTCGCGGTGCGGATGGGCGGTGTAGCCGCCGGCCAGGGTGCCGTCGAAATCGCACGTCCCGACGGTGTCCAGCTCGTCGGTCAGCTCGTAGTTGGCCACGCCGGCCTCGACCAGCGCCAGGGTGCGCCCGGCGTGGGCCAAAACGTTGGTGTTGGCGCCCAGCGAGAGCATGCCCGCCCGGGGATCGAGCCGTCGCGGCGCCGGCTCGCCCAGGGTGGCGTACACCGAGGCGCTGCGCACCCAGCGGTTGCGGTACCACCGGGCCCGCCCGTCGCGCAGGGCGACGCCGTGCACCATCCCGTCGCCGCTGAACCAGTGATAGGTGACCGGGTCGACCTCTTCTGCCGGGTTGGGCCCGTTGCGCAGATACCGTCCGTCGAGGTGCTCCGGGATGTGCCCGGTGACCGGCAGGTCGGTCGCGGTGACCTCGGTGGGCACCGGCGCCAGCAAGCCTTCGAGATAGGGATTCCGGGTTTCGGCGGTTTGCACGGGGGTCATGGCAAGGCTCCTATAACGTTGATATTATGATGTTATAGGACTGTACGCCCCGAGTGGGAAGATGGCAACGATGACTTCAGAACCGACGCGGGAGCAGCGCAGCGTTCGCGACGAGATGCTGGACGCCGCCGTCGCCCTGCTGGACGCGCAGGGGCCGGACGCGCTGCAGACCCGCAAGGTGGCCGCCGCCGCGGGGACCTCCACGATGGCGGTGTACACCTACTTCGGCGGGATGCGGGGGCTCATCGCCGAGGTCGCCGAGGAAGGCCTGCGGCAGTTCGACGCCGCGCTGACGTTGCCCCAGACCGAGGACCCGGTGGCCGACCTGTTGGCCGTCGGTGCGGCCTACCGGCGCTACGCCATCGAGCGCCCGCACATTTATCGGCTGATGTTCGGCAGCACCAGCGCGCACGGGATCAACGCGCCGACCGGCAACGTCCTGGCCCTGACGGTGGCGGAGGTGGAGGACCACGTGCCCGGCTTCGTGCACGTGGTCAGGGCCGTGCGCCGATCGATACACGCCGGCCGCATCACCGTGTGCTGCCAAGAAGACGACCAGACGGTCGTCGCCACAGCGGCCCAGTTCTGGTCTCAGGTGCACGGTTTCGTGATGCTCGAACTGGCCGGGTTCTACGGCGACGACGGCGCGGCCGTCGACCGCGTCCTGGACGCGATGAGCGCCAATCTGCTCGTGGCGCTGGGAGATTCGCCCGAGCGGGTGGTGGAGTCCCAGCGCTCGGCGATGCGGGCGCGCTGAGCGCGCGAAAACCCCGGGTACCGCGACGCGAAGGCCTGCGCCGGGAAATTGACCGCCCCCACGCGATGTGACACAGCTAGGCGATCGGCAGCTCGACCAAGATTGTGGTGCCACGGCCGGGACCGGACTCTGCCCGCAGCGATGCCTCGATGATGGCGCACCGCTCCGCTATCGAGCTGAGGCCGAAATGCTGGCCACCGTCGGCGCCGGCTGCCCGCGCAGCTCGCCGTCCCGCCGGATGGAAGCCCTTCCCGTCGTCGGTGCAGCCCAGGACGATCGAGTTGCCGACCCGTCGGAGCGAGACCACGATCCGCTGCGCTTCGGCGTGCTTGACCGCGTTGGACAACGCCTCCTGGGTGATCCGGTAGAGCGCGGCGGCCGCGTGGTCGGGAATGTCCTCGATCGCGGCCTCCGGGTCCACGACCAGATCGATGGAGGGGCCACCGTCACGAGTTACCATCTGCACAAGTGACTCGATCGCCGCGACCAAGCCGAGATCGTCGAGCACCAGGCTGTGCAGCCCGGAGACCGCCGCCCGCGTCTGGTTGTAGGCCATGTCGGCCAGTTCACGCGCACTTCGCAGTTCGGCGCGCGCACGTTCGAACCCCGAGTCGCTCAAATCCCCTTCTGCCGCAACTTCAGACAGCGTGAGGTCCGCTGCCGAGAGGTGGAACGACATTGAGGCAAGGGCGGTGGTGACGCCGTCGTGTAGGTCGAAGGCGATGCGTCGCCGCTCCGCCTCCTGAGCCGAGATCGCCTGTTTGACGAGTTGGTCGCGCTCGGTGCGGTG
>JAQTVU010000567.1 GCA_028706695.1 Mycobacterium sp. | reverse complement strand
GTCTGGCCGCTGCACGGTATCCGCATCATTCCCGGCCCGTCGTCGCTGTGGCTCGACGCGGCGGGCAAACGATTGCCGATCCCGCTCTATCCCGGTTTCGACACGCTCGGCACACTGGAATACATCACCAAATCCGGCTACGACTACACCTGGTTCGTCTTGAACGAGAGGATCATCGAGAAGGAATTCGCGCTCTCCGGCCAGGAGCAGAATCCCGACCTGACCGGGCAGAGCGTGCGCGCACTGCTACGCGACCGGGCCAGCTCCGGGCCGCCCGCACCGGTGCAGGCGTTCGTGGACCGGGGCGTGGACTTCGTCAGCGCGAACTCCTTGCGGCAGTTGGTGGCCGCGATGAACAGGCTGCCGGAGGTACAGCCGTTGGACTACGCCACCGTCGAGGCCGAAGTCACCGCCCGTGACCGGGAGGTGGCCAACAGGTTCAGCAAAGACGGTCAGATCACCGCGATCCGCGCCGCCCGCGGCTATCTGGGCGACCGACTGGGCCGGGTGGTCGCGCCGCACCGGCTGACCGACCCGAAAGCCGGGCCGCTGATCGCGGTCAAGCTGCACATCTTGACGCGAAAAACATTGGGCGGCACCGAAACCGATCTGCAGTCGCGGGTGCTCAGGGCCGACGGCGCCCCGCTCACCGGCCTGTATGCGGCTGGCGAAGTCGCGGGTTTCGGCGGCGGTGGCATGCACGGCTACCGGGCGCTCGAGGGCACCTTCCTGGGCGGCTGTATCTTCTCCGGACGTGCCGCTGGCCGCGGCGCCGCCGACGACATCGCCTGAAGGGACGACGTCAAGTCGGCGCGCCACCATGACGACCGCCACGCAATCCGAGCACGATATCCAATCGGTAAGCCGCCGAACGTGTTGGTACGCGGCGCGTCCGCCCTAGAAGGCGACGGCGCTCTCTTCTGGCAGCACCCGAAAGTCGGTGGTGGTCATTTCCGTGAGCCGGCCATAATAGATGCCTCTGGCGTCGGGAGCGATGATTCCCTGATGGATGGGCACCGCCCGGGCGGGTGCCACAGCGCGCACGTAGTCGACGGCCTCGGAGATCCTCATCCACGGGGCCGCGACCGGCGCGGCCAACACGTCCACCGGTTCGTCCGGCACGAAAAGCGCGTCCCCGGGATGCAGCAACCTGGCGGGATGCTCGGCGTCCCCCACCAGATATGAAAGGTTCACTATCGCAGGTATTTCCGGATGGATCACGGCGTGCTCGCCGCCGAGCGCGCGAACCGTCAGCTCCCCGATTTGCAGCTCGTCCCCGACGTGCAACTCCCGGCACGGCGCACCGAGCTGGGCTGCGGTCTGCGGGTCGGCGTACAGCGCCGCGGCCGGATTGCCCTGGAGCAGCGCCGGTAGTCGTGTCCCGTCGACGTGGTCGGGATGCTGGTGGGTGAGCAGGATGGCCGTCAAACCGGTGATCCCCTCGAAACCGTGCGCGAAGGTGCCGGGATCGAACAAGACCCGGGTGTGGTTTAACTCGGCAAGTAGGCAGGAATGGCCGAAATGCGTCAGTTCCATGTTCACGATTGTGCCCTGACGCAAGTGGTGACGGCCCGCGGTTTCGATTGGAGGCCGGTCTCGGCTCTGCCGCGGTGGCCCACCGGGCGTCGGTGCTCGGCGGCGCGGTCATCATGTCCAGCTACCTGGTCGCCGATGATCGGCGAGCCGACTCTCTGATGCCGGCGCCACCGCCGGTCGCCGGTAAGGTTGGCGCCGACACCGATCTACAAAAGGAGCGCCGGTGGCCCGGGTGGTCGTTAACGTGATGCCCAAAGCCGAGATTCTCGACCCGCAAGGTCAGGCGATCGTCGGTGCGCTGGGCCGGCTGGGCCACCCCGGGATCTCAGATGTCCGGCAGGGTAAGCGGTTCGAGCTTGAGGTTGACGACACCGTTGACGATGCCGCGCTCGCCGAAATCGCCGAATCGCTGCTGGCCAACCCCGTGATCGAGGACTGGACGATCAGCCGGGAGGCGTGGTGACGGCACGGATCGGTATCATCACCTTCCCCGGGACGCTCGACGACGTGGACGCGGCGCGGGCGGCGCGGCGGGTCGGTGCCGAGGCGGTGGGCCTGTGGCATGCGGACGCCGACCTCAAGGGGGTCGACGCCGTGGTGGTGCCCGGCGGTTTCTCCTACGGCGACTACCTGCGGGCCGGGGCGATCGCCAGGTTCGCGCCGGTGATGGCCGAAGTGGTCGATGCCGCGCGCCGCGGCATGCCGGTGCTGGGCATCTGCAACGGTTTTCAGGTGCTCTGCGAAGCGGGGCTATTGCCCGGGGCCCTGACTCGCAACGTGGGGTTGCATTTCATCTGCCGCGATGTGTGGCTGCGGGTGGCATCGGCCTCGACCGCGTGGACCTCGCGTTTGGAGGCCGGCGCCGACCTGCTGGTGCCGCTGAAATCCGGCGAGGGCCGCTACGTGGCGCCCGACAAGGTGCTCGACGAGTTGGAGGGCGAGGGCCGCGTGGTGTTCCGCTACCACGAGAACGTCAACGGGTCGCTGCGCGACATCGCCGGCGTCAGTTCGGCCGACGGTCGCGTGGTCGGGCTGATGCCGCATCCCGAGCACGCCATCGAGGCACTGACCGGCCCCTCCGACGATGGCCTGGGGCTGTTTTATTCGGTGCTGGACGCTGTACCGGCGCTCTGAGCCGAAACGCCTGCGGCGCAGGCCGGCGGGCGGGTGTCAGCCGGCGTCTCGCAACGG
>JAQTVU010000566.1 GCA_028706695.1 Mycobacterium sp. | reverse complement strand
CCCGGACCCGGTGACCGGACTCGGCAAGCCGCCGGACGACGCTGCACGCCTTGTAGGCGGCGATGCCTCCGGAGACGCCGACGACGATCCGCTTGGGGTCCATCACCTCCGGTCCCGCCCGTTATTCGCCCTCGGTGTGTTCGAGCAGGTCGGCGTGGATTTCGCGGAGCGCGATGGACAGTGGCTTCTCGTGCAGCCCGGGCTCGACCAGCGGGCCGACGTACTCCAGGATGCCCTCCCCCAGCTGGTTGTAATAGTCGTTGATCTGCCGGGCACGTTTGGCCGCGTAGATCACCAGGGCGTACTTGCTCGAAACGCGGTCCAACAGCTCGTCGATGGGCGGGTTGGTGATACCCAGCGGGGTGTCGTAGCCGGCATGGCCCCCCGCGGCGGGATCGAACCGATCTCCGGTGGGAACGGCGGTCGGCGACGCGTCGGACTGCGGAATAGTCACGTAAAAATCTCCTGGCGGGTTGGAGCTGTGCGAAAATGACTGAAAACTCGTCGTTGATAAAAGTCATCGTCGTCGATGTTGTGAATGTTGCGATGTTCTCCAGATCAGGGCTGGCCAGGCCGTTTCGGGGCGCCCGGCGCAGTTCCCACCAGCAAGGCTACCAATTCTGCGCAGGCGGACTCCAATTGGCTGTTCACTACGACCCGATCGAAGTCGCCCCGAGCCGCCAATTCGACGCGCGCGGTTTCGAGGCGGCGTCGCATGACGGCCGGTGTTTCGGTGCCCCGGCCGATCAGCCGGGCCTCCAGGTCCTCCCAGCTCGGCGGCGCCAGGAACACGGTGATGGCTTCGGGCATCGCTTTCTTGACCGCCCTGGCTCCGGCCAGGTCGACCTCGATGAGCACCGGGACGCCCGCCTCGGCGGCGGCGCGCACCGGTTCGACCAGCGTTCCTGAGCGATGCAGCCCGCCGTGGATCTCGGCCCATTCCAGCAAGGCTCCCTCGTCGATCAGCTGCTGAAAACGGGCGGGCGTGACGAAGTGATAGTCGACGCCGTCGACCTCGCCCGGCCGCGGCACCCGCGTCGTGGCCGAGACGCTGAAATGCAGCTGCGGTACCCGTTCGCGCAGGCACCGCACCACGGACGACTTGCCGACCGCTGACGGACCGGACAGCACGACCACACGCCCCCTGCCTGGGGGCTGGAGACGTGCCCCGTGCTCGACGTCCGGTCCTCCGCCGGCGCTCATCGGCGCTCCCGGGTCAGTGCCCCCCTGGGTCGTCCGGCCCGCATCGTCGCAGGCGGGCGGTCAGGACCCGAACTTTTCCAGTAAGGCCTTGCGCTGGCGATCACCGAGGCCCCGCAGGCGGCGGGTGGGGGCGATCTCCAGTTCGGTCATGATCTCCTGCGCCTTGACCTTGCCGACCTTCGGCAGGGCTTCGAGCAGCGCGGAAACCTTCATCTTGCCCAGGACTTCGTCGGTTTCAGCGTCCTTGAGCACCTGGCTGAGGTTGGTGCCACCTCGCTTGAGCCGATCCTTCAGCTCTGCGCGCGCCCGACGCGCGGCAGCCGCCTTCTCCAACGCGGCCGCGCGCTGCTCGTCGGTCAACTGGGGAAGGGCCACGATTCCTCCGTATCTGATCAAACCTAAATCGATCTCTTTGTGTCTCTGCCGGTACTCCAGCCAGCGGAGACGACCGTACTCACGCTTCCTGACGAAATCTAACGCGACCCCCTGCTGGAGGGGGCAAACGCCCAGCGTAGACCCGGCATGCCGGGACCGCAGGCGGTCGGCTGAGCATCGTCGGCGGCGGCCCCCGGACGCGTCGTCCCAACCCAACGGCGTCCCAACCGCCTCCCAACGGCGTCCCAACCGCCTCCCAACGGCCTCCCAACGGCCGCCGCGGCACGCGGACCGCGGCGAGTCGGCTGCCCAGCGGTTTTCTCCACCCGTGCACTGCCCGGCCTGCGCCGGTGGTCCGCCGCGGCGGACCACCGTGCACCATGGCAGGTCCCGGCTGCCGGGCGTCCCCGATTTTTGCTGGCGTGTCGCGGGGTCGCGGCGGGTTTGCTCGGAGCCACCGCGGGTGAGCCGTCGGTTACGATCGAGTGGTGCCGAATCTGCGGATCCGTCAGGCGGCCGAGTTGTTGGGCGTCAGCGACGACACCGTCCGCCGATGGATCAACCAGGGCACCCTGACGGTCAGTCTCGACGCGGCCGGCCGCAAGGTCATCGCCAGCGAGGATCTGGCCGAGTTCTCGCGCATCAACGCACCCGCCTCGCCCCCCGACCCGCTGAGCATCGGCAGCTCGGCCCGCAACCGGTTCGTCGGCCTGGTGACCAGGGTTGTCAGCGACACCGTGATGACGCAGGTCGAAATGCAGTGCGGGCCTTTCACCGTGGTTTCCCTGCTGAGCACCGAGGCCGCCGAAGAGCTGAAATTGCGGCCCGGCAGCGTCGCCGTGGCCGTCGTCAAGGCCACCAACGTCATCGTCGAGACCGCCAACCCGAGCGACGCGATCGCCTCCAACTGACCTAGTCAGGACCCAGTCACCGCAGTCACCGCACCGATCGTCGAAATCGCTCCTGCGCCGAGGAGTCCTCTACGCTGGCGGGCTGTTGTGCGGGTGTCAGCGTTCGCTATGCCTCCAAGGAGGACCTCCAAGGAGGACTAGGTGGCTGGTGTTTTACATGGCTAACGATCTTCCACCGCCAGATATCGCGATTTCCGGGACGGTGATTTGGTCGGCACGTCGCCGAACGTCGCTCAGCGCC
>JAQTVU010000565.1 GCA_028706695.1 Mycobacterium sp. | reverse complement strand
GCGGTGGTGGTCGCAGCGCTGTTGGCCGCGGTCGCGCTGTGCGCACCCAACCGGCCCGACACCGCGCGCCGGCTGGACGCCTCCCCGAAACGAGCCGTGGCCGTGGGTGTTTCGGCTACGTTGTTCGTGCTGAGCAGCCTCTACTCGACGGCGACATTCCTGGCCAGCTGGCGTGACAACCCGGCAAAGCCGTATCTGCAGCACGCCCGGGTCAGCCTGGCCGCCGCGGGCCCGGCCACGAGGGCGCCGCTGCTGGACCAAGAGGTCGACCCGCTGGTGCTGCAGCGGGTGGCCTGGCCCGAGAACCTCGCCAGTCACATGTTCGCGCTGCTGCGAGATAGGCCGCAATTCGCTACCGCCACAACGCAATTACGCATGCTTGACAACTCGGGCCAGTTGGTCGGAGCCCGAGTGACCTGGGTCCGCACCATCGCGCCGGGGCCGCTGCCGCGGTGCGGTTATCTCGCGCAACCGGACAGGCCCGCGCGGCTGATGCTCGACGGGCCGCTGCTGCCGGCCGACTGGACCGTCGAGCTCAATTACCTGGCCAACAGCGACGGGTCGATGACGCTGTCGCTGACCGAGGGGCCTGACATCGGGGTTCCGGTCCACCCGGGACTCAACCGGGTCTTCGCCCGGCTGCCCGGCGCCGGGGACGCGATCACCGTCCGCGCCAACACCGCCGCGCTGTCATTGTGCATCGCGTCGGGGCCGGTCGGTTTCCTGGCGCCGGCCTGACCGGGCCCAAGAATTCCCAGAAGGCCCGGGAAGCGTGAGCAGCTCTCAGCGCCCCTTACGGGGCTGCCACACCACCAGCGCGGTGCTCTTGGGCAGCACCGCCAAGTCACGGCGCTGACCGGCGCGCAGCCGCGCCACCTCGTCGGTCAACTCTTCGACCCGCGACTGCAGCGCCTCTACCTGGTTGGTCAGTTCGATGATGCGCTTGATGCCGGCGAGGTTGACCCCCTCGTCCTGGGACAGCCGCTGCACCTCACGCAGCAGGTCCACATCGCGTTCCGAATAACGGCGCCCGCCCCCGGAAGTGCGGCGCGGGCGGACCAGCCCAAGGCGGTCATAGGTCCGCAGCGTCTGCGCGTGCATGCCGGCCAGCTCGGCGGCCACCGAGATCAGAAAGGTCCGCGCCTCTTCACGTTTGGCCATCAGCGGTTACCCGCCCACCCGGCCCGCGGGTTGAAGCCGCTGGCGCGCTCGGCGGCCGCGTAGGCCTCCAGCGCCTCCCGCGCGGCGCCCTCCAGATTCGGCGGCACGGCCACCTTCACGGTGACGAGCAGGTCCCCGTTGCCGCCGCCGCGCTTGGGCACACCCCGCCCCCGCACCCGCAGGATGCGGCCGTCGGAGGTGCCCTTGGGCACCCGCACGCCGACCTTGCCATCCAATGTCGGTACCGAAATCGTCGAGCCCAAAGCCAACTCCGCGAAGCTGACCGGTACGGTCACGGTGAGGTCGTCCCCGTCGCGGCCGCACACCTTGTCCGGTCGCACGTGCACCGTCACATACAGGTCGCCCGACGGGGCGCCGCGCAGTCCGGCCTCGCCCTGCCCGGGCAGCCGAATCCGCTGGCCGTCCTCGACGCCCGGCGGGATCCGCACGTTGATGGTGCGGGTGCGGGTGGTCACACCGGTGCCTTTGCACTCGTCGCACGGGTGCTCGATTATCGATCCGCTGCCCCGGCAATCGGTGCACGGTTCGGAGAAGCCGAATGCGCCCTGGTTGCGGTTGATCACGCCAGAGCCGTTGCAGGACGGACATACCTTGGGGCTGGTGCCCGGCCGGGCGCCGCTGCCATGGCAGTTGGTGCACGGCGCCGGGCTGGTCAGCCGCAGCGGCATCGCCACGCCTTTGGCCGCCTCGACGAAGTTCAGCTCGGTCTCGGTCTCCAGATCGTTGCCGCGCCGCGGCCGGCTGGGCCGGGCGGTGGCACCGCGACCGAACAACCCGCCGAACAGATCGCCGATGGTGGCGCCGCCGCTTCGTCCCGCCGCGTCGAACAAATCGTTGAGGTTGAACTCGGCGCCGTCGCCGCCTGCGCCGAAGCCGCCGAAGCCGCCGCCGGTGTCAAAGCGGCGACCACCGAAGCCACCGCCGGCGAACAGCCGCCGGGTTTCGTCGTACTCTTTGCGCTTGACCGGATCCGACAAGACGTTGTGCGCCTCCGACACCGCCTTGAACCGTTCGCCGGCGGCCGGGTTGTCGGGGTTCGCGTCCGGATGCAGGTCGCGCGCCAGCTTGCGGTAGGCGCGCTTGATCTCTTCCGGACTGGCGTCAGAGGAGACGCCCAGCTCCTTGTAGAAGTCCTTCTCGACCCATTCGCGCTGGGCCACGTCGCGTCACCTCCTCTCACCTCTCTGTTCTGTTGTCGCGCCGATTGTCTGGCCTACGCACCGGACGCGTCGGCATTATCGTCGGATTCGGCCTGCTCGGCCGATTCCTCTCCCTCGCCGACCACCGTGTCGACGACACCGACCAGCGCATGCCGCAGCACCTGGTCGCCGAGTCGGTACCCCTGCCGCATGACCGTGCCGATCACCGGCTTGGAGCCTTCGGAGCCGCCGCCGTCGTGCTGCACGGCTTCGTGCAGCACCGGGTCGAAATCCTCGCCTTCGGCGCCGAAGGGTTCCAGGCCCAGCCCGGTCAGCACGCTCATCAGCTTGTCGGCGACCGACTTCAGCGGGCCCGACTCCAGATCGCCATGCCTGCGTGCGCGGTCGAAATCGTC
>JAQTVU010000564.1 GCA_028706695.1 Mycobacterium sp. | reverse complement strand
GGCCGGCCCGGGGGTAGGCGCGGGGCAATGATCCAGGTGCACTGGTGGCTTGTCGGCCTGGCCTTCGGGTCGGGGCTGGTGTTGACGCTGGCGTTGACGGTCCGTCCCGCCAAAGGTTCGGTGACGGTGGCGAAACCGGTCGCTGCAGCGGGCTCTGAGCCTACGCCGCCGCTGCGCATCGAGTGGCCGACGACGCAGACCTCCACCGCCGTCGAGTTGCCGATGTCCGACATTCGGCCCGACGAGTCCCCGACGTCGGATCTGCCGGTCGGCGAGCAACCGCCGGCGGCTGTGGTTCAGGTGGCCGAGGACACCCAGGCAACGCTGAGCCCGATTTTTGACTTGCTCAGTCCGAAGAATGCGGGGACCAACGGGTCACCTGTGCACCCGCCGGCGGCGGCAGATCCGTCGCCGCCGCCCGTCGAGGCGGCTGCGGAACCCCCGGCGACCGAGCCGGAGATGCCTGCGCCGGTCCCCGCGGAGCGGCCGCCGGTTCCGGTGGCCGACGTGACGTCACCGAGGCACTTGCGAGCGGCTGAGAAGGCCCAGCCGCCCGTCCCGGTGCACCAAGCGCCGGCGCGGCATTTGCGGGAGGGTGAGGAGCCGCCGGCCGCCGAGCCCGGGGCGGCAGATGAGTCGCCGACGACCGAGTTCCCGGCGGTGCGGGAGCCGCCGACCACCGAGTTCCCGGTCGGCAGGAGGTCGCCGCCAAAAAAGCCTCAGGTTGCCCAGCCGCCGCCTGCGCAGAAGCCTCCCCCGACCGGCAAGGCGCCGGCGAGGAAGAAGCTTTCCGGCGCCACAGCGGCGCCGGGGAAGCGGGTTCCGGCCAAAGGTGCGCCGAGGCACAAGCCCAAGCTGCCGTACGAGCCGTACGGTCCGGGCTCGGCTCGTGCCACCCCCACCGGTGGCGGACCGTCGGGATGGCTGGTCAAGGGGCGCTCGGACACCCGGCTCTATTACACCCCCGACGACGCGGCCTACGACCTGACGGTTGCCCAAGTCTGGTTCAGGGACGAGCAAACGGCGATGCGTGCCTGCTTCACGCCGTGGCGCAAAAGCTGCAGAAGGAAGTAAAAACTGCAGAAGGAATCAGAAGGAATTCAGAAGGAATGAAGTAAGGAAATGAAATAGCCGTGTTAGCAGGGCGGGGGCAGGCGCAGCACCAGCCGCGCGCCGCCCAGTGGGCTATCTTCCAGCGCAGCCGTCCCGCCGTGCAACTGAGCTTGCTGTGCCACCAGCGCCAGCCCCAGACCCGACCCCGAATGCGAGGCCGTCGACCCGCGGGAAAACCGCTCGAACACCACCTGACGCTCGGGTTCGGGCACCCCACTGCCGTTGTCGTCGATGGTGATTTCCACCCCGGCCCGGGAGCTGACCGCCGACAGCCGCACCCGGCTGGCGCCGCCGTGTTTGACTGCGTTGGCGATCGCATTGTCCACGGCAAGGCGCAACCCGGCCGGAAGTCCCACGATGATGCAGGTCGGCGACGGCACCAGCGAGACGTCGAGGTCGGGGTAGACCCGCATGGCGTCGTGTGCGGCCCGATCGAGTAACTCGGTGATGTCGACCGGCACCTGATCGTCGGACGTCGACAGTTCACCCTGGGCCAACCGCTCCAAGGCGCTCAGGGTGGCCTCGATCCGCGACTGGGTGCGGATGACGTCGTTGAGCACCTCTTTGCGTTGATCCTCGGGCAGATCCAGCGTCGAGAGCACCTCCAGATTGGTGCGCATCGCGGTGAGGGGGGTGCGCAGCTCATGCGAGGACACCGCGGCGAAGTCACGCGCCGACGTGAGCGCCTCCTTGGTGCGGTTCTGTTCGTTCCAGATCCGCTGCAGCATGCCGCGCATCGCCTCGGCGATCTCGACCGCCTCGGTGGCGCCGTGCACCTCCACCCGGGGTGCCTCGTCGCCGGCATCGATCGACCGCGTCTGCTGAGCGAGCTGTTTGAACGGCCGCACCGCGAACGCGGCGAGCAGCCAGGCGAACACCGCCGCGGCGCCGATGGCGAACCCGCAGATCAGCAACACCCGGCGGTGCAGGTTGTTAGTCTCGGCGATGGTGGCGTCATACGTCGCGCCCACGGCCACCGACGTCGGCTGCGGCCCCGGGATCTCCACGGTGCGGACCCGGTAACGCACCCCGTGCACATAGGTGTCCCCGTAGTCGACGTCCAGTTTCGGCAAGGTGACGGGGGAATTCGACTTGACTACGTCGCCGCGGCGGACCGTGATGATCGCGTCCTGGTCGTTGGGCGAACTGGGGATTTCGTTGAAGCCGCGCGGCAGAAACGGGATCGCGAAGCCGGCAGCTTCGTCGAGCTTGCGGTCCAGCCGCTCCTTGCGGTCGTTGGTGATGCCGACCCAGACGACAGTGCCGACGATGAGAACCGGAATCGCCGCGCCGATGGCCGTCGCGACCACCACCCGCGTCCGCAGCGAAGGCGTGCGGGCGAAAATCCGGGACAGGATTTTCATGGGCTCTGCGATTCCATGGCGTCACTGCATTCGCAGCACGAACCCAACTCCGCGGACGGTATGCAGCAGCCTGGGACCCCCGTTGGCCTCCAGCTTGCGACGCAGGTAGCCGATGAACACGTCGACCACGTTGGTGTGGGCGGCGAAGTCATAGCCCCACACCAGCTCGAGCAGCTGCGCACGGGACAGCACCGCGGTCTTGTGCTCGGCCAGGACCGCCAGCAGGTCGAACTCCCGTTTGGTCAGGTCGACGTCGACGCCGTT
>JAQTVU010000563.1 GCA_028706695.1 Mycobacterium sp. | reverse complement strand
GGCGACGGCTGTCAGCGCCGACCCGGCCGTGAGCACGAACCGCTCACCGAGGCGGTCGGCTACGAATCCCCAGCCGATCAACGTCATCACCATGCCCACGCTGGGCATCGCCGCTAACACACCCGCCTCCGCCAAGGGGGTTCCGCGCCGTATGTGCAACGCCGGGATCAAAAAAGCCACAGAGTTGACGAAACAAAACGCACTGGCCGTCACCACCAGCGCGATCACGACCATCGACCACCGCGCCGCCGTGCTGCGCGGGTCCATCCGCATCCACCATGCTTGCACACCCGGCACCGCCGATGTGGTGTGGCGTTTGCTGGATCTTCACCGCCACGCACCATCGAATTAACCATCGCGGTCGGCGACCGGGCCACCGCACCCGCCCCATCGGGCGGCGCCCGAGCATCACTAGGCTCAACCGAATGCGCCTTGGTCGAATCGCCAGCCCGGACGGCGTCGCGTTCGTCAGCATCGAGGGCGAGCCGGTCGAAGCCGCCGCGATGACCGTCCGCGAGATCGCCGAACACCCCTTCGGCACACCGACCTTCACCGGCCGATCCTGGCCGCTGGCCAACGTCCGGCTGTTGGCCCCGATGCTGGCCAGCAAGGTCATCGGCGTCGGCAAGAATTATGCCGACCATATCGCCGAGATGGACAGTCTCATCGGTTCGGCACCGGCGGACCCGGTGATCTTCCTCAAGCCCAACACCGCGATCATCGGTCCCGATGTGCCGATTCGGCTGCCCGCCAACGCTTCACCGGTGCATTTCGAGGGCGAGTTGGCGGTGGTTATCGGCCGGCCCTGCAAGGACGTCCCGGCCTCGGGGGCCGCCGACAACATCCTGGGCTACACGATCGCCAACGACGTGTCGGCGCGCGACGAGCAGCAGGCCGACGGCCAGTGGACCCGAGCCAAAGGGCACGACACGTTCTGTCCGGTCGGGCCGTGGGTCGTCACCGACCTGGACCCCGCCGACCTGGAACTGCGCACCGAGGTCAACGGCGAGATCAAGCAGCACAGCCGCACCTCGCTGATGATTCATGACGTCGGCGCCATCGTGGAATGGGTCTCGGCCGTGATGACTCTGCTGCCCGGCGACCTGATCCTCACCGGTACGCCCGCGGGCGTGGGTCCCATCGAGGACGGGGACATCGTCTCCATCACCATCGAGGGGATCGGCACCCTGGCCAATCCCGTGGTCCGCAAAGGAAAGTCGTGACCGAAGCCGCCCGCGCAGCGAAAGTCCGGGTACGGTTCTGCCCGTCGCCCACCGGAACGCCGCACGTCGGCATGGTCCGCACCGCCCTGTTCAACTGGGCCTATGCCCGCCACACCGGCGGCACTTTCGTCTTTCGCATCGAGGACACCGACGTGCAGCGCGATACCGAGGAAAGCTACCTGGCGCTGCTGGAAGCGCTGCGCTGGCTCGGCCTCGACTGGGATGAGGGGCCCGAGGTCGGCGGTCCCTGCGGCCCCTACCGGCAGTCACTGCGCAAAGACATCTACCGCGACGTCGTCGCCCGGCTGCTCGAAGCGGGAGAGGCCTACTACGCCTTCTCGACGCCGGCGGAGGTCGAGGCCCGCCACGTCGCCGCCGGCCGCAACCCCAAGCTGGGCTACGACAACTTCGACCGGCAGCTGACCGATGCGCAGCGCTCGGCGTTCCTGGCCGAGGGCCGCAAGCCGGTGGTGCGCCTGCGGATGCCCGACGAGGATCTCAGCTGGGGCGACCTGGTGCGCGGGACGATGACCTTCGCGGCGGGCAGCGTGCCCGATTTCGCGTTGACCCGCGCCAACGGAGATCCGTTGTACACCTTGGTCAACCCGTGCGACGACGCGCTGATGAAGATCACCCACGTGCTGCGCGGTGAGGACCTGCTGCCGTCGACACCGCGCCAGCTCGCCTTGTACCGGGCGCTGATCCGGGTCGGCATCGCCGAACGCATTCCGGAATTCGCCCACCTTCCAACCGTATTGGGGGAGGGCACCAAGAAGCTCTCCAAACGCGACCCGCAGTCGAACCTGTTCACCCACCGCGACCGGGGCTTCATACCCGAAGGGCTGCTCAACTACCTCGCGCTGCTCGGCTGGGCGATCGCAGACGACCGCGACCTGTTCAGCCTTGAGGAAATGGTGGCCGCATTCGATGTCGTCGACGTCAACGCCAATCCGGCCCGATTCGACCAGAAGAAGGCCGACGCGATCAACGCCGAGCACATCCGGATGCTCGAGGTGCAGGATTTCACCGCCAGGCTGCGCGACTACTTCGCCGCCCACGGCTACCACACCGGCCTGGATGACGCCGGATTTGCCGCCGCCGCCGAACTGGTGCAGACCCGCATCGTCGTGCTCGGTGACGCGTGGGGCCTGCTGAAGTTCCTCAACGACGAGGAGTACGCCATCGATCCCAAGGCCGCGGCCAAGGAACTCGGTCCCGACGGGGACGCGGTGCTGGACGCCGCGCTGGCCGCGCTGGACGGCGTGGCGGACTGGACGGCCGCGCGGATCGAGGAAGCCCTCAAGGCGGCGCTGATCGACGGTCTGGCGCTCAAACCACGCAAGGCCTTCGGGCCGATCAGGGTGGCCGCCACCGGGACGACGGTCAGCCCGCCGCTGTTCGAGTCGCTGGAGCTGCTCGGCCGCGACCGCAGCCTGGGCCGGTTGCGCGCCGCGCGCAGCGGGTAGGAACGACGGGCGTGCGGATTGCGTTGGAAGTCTTTGGTAGTCTGCACCTCGGCCTACAAC
>JAQTVU010000029.1 GCA_028706695.1 Mycobacterium sp. | reverse complement strand
GCGGCGCCGTGGCTGGTATGCCGCGTCGGCTCGTGGTGGGGGCCGTTGGCGCGGCGCTGCTCTCGAGTGTGATCGGCGCCACGGGTAGCTCGGCGACCGCGGGGGCGTTCTCGCGCCCGGGTCTTCCGGTGGAGTACCTGGAGGTTCCCTCCGCGGCGATGGGTCGCGATATCAAGATCCAATTCCAGAGCGGCGGCAACGGTTCGCCGGCTCTGTACCTGCTCGACGGCATGCGCGCGCAGGACGACTACAACGGCTGGGACATCAACACTCCCGCGTTCGAGTGGTACTACCAGTCGGGCATCTCGACGATCATGCCGGTCGGCGGTCAGTCCAGCTTCTACTCCGACTGGTACGCGCCCGCCTGCGGCAAGGCCGGTTGCACCACCTACAAATGGGAGACCTTCCTGACCAGCGAGCTGCCGCAATGGCTGAACGCCAACCGCGGCGTCAAGTCCGCGGGCAGCGCCGCGGTGGGTCTGTCGATGGCCGGTTCGTCGGCGCTGATCCTGGCCGCCTACCACCCGCAGCAGTTCATCTACGCCGGTTCGCTGTCGGCGCTGCTGGACCCGTCGCAGGGCATGGGCCCGTCGCTGATCGGCCTGGCCATGGGTGACGCCGGCGGCTACAAGGCCTCGGACATGTGGGGACCCAAGGACGACCCCGCCTGGGCGCGCAACGACCCGACGCTGCAGGTCGGCAAGCTGGTCGCCAACAACACCCGGATCTGGGTGTACTGCGGTAACGGCAAGCCGTCGGACCTCGGCGGCGACAACCTGCCCGCCAAATTCCTGGAGGGCTTCGTGCGCACCAGCAACCTGAAGTTCCAGGACGCCTACAACGCCGCCGGTGGCCACAACGCGGTGTTCAACTTCGACGACAACGGCACGCATGACTGGCCGTACTGGGGCGCGCAACTGCAGGCCATGAAGCCCGACATGCAGTCGGCGCTGGGCGCCACCCCGGGCGCCGGCCCGGCCGCTCCCGCCACCAACGCGGGCAACGGCACCAACCGGGGCGCCTAGTAGTTGAGCGCAACCAGGTAGAACGCAACCAGGCGCCGGCGGCGGCGACCCTCCCAGGGTCGCCGCCGCCGGCGATTTGCGGGCCCCTATTGCGCGGTTTGGGTGTGGTCTAGTTCACTACCCCCGGAAGCGACGACACGATGGAGGGTCGACATGAGGCTCGTTGGCGGACTGCCGGTGTTGCTGCGGCTTTTCTGGATCACCGCATTGGCCGTCGGCTGGGCCGGGGTGGCGGCGACCCCCCGATCAATCGGTAAAGCCCCGGCGGCCGGCTATGAGACCCTGATGGTTCCGTCGGCGGCGATGGGCCGCGACATTCCGGTGGCCTTCCTGGCGGGCGGTCCGCACGCGGTGTACCTCCTCGACCCATTCGACGCCGGGCCCGACGTCAGCAACTGGGTCACCGCCGCCAATGCGATGAACATCCTCGCCGGCAAGGGGATCTCGGTGGCGGCGCCGGCCGGCGGCGCGTACAGCATGTACACCAACTGGGAGCAGGACGGCAGCAAGCAATGGGACACCTTCCTGTCCAGCGAGCTGCCCGATTGGCTGGCCGCCAACAAGGGCCTGGCACCGGGCGGGCACGCCGTCGTCGGGGCCTCGCAGGGCGGCTACGGCGCGATGGCGCTGGCCGCATTCCACCCGGACCGCTTCGGCTTCGCCGGCTCGCTGTCGGGGTTCGTCTACCCGTCGGATACCACCACCAGCGGCGCGATCCTGGCCGGGCTGCAGAACTTCGGCGGCGTGGACGGCAACGGCATGTGGGGCGCCCCGCAGCTGGGCAGGTGGAAGTGGCACGACCCCTACGTGCACGCCGCGCTGCTGGCCCAGAACAACACCCGGGTGTGGGTGTTCAGCCCCACCAACACCAACGCCAGCGATGCGGCCGCGATGATCGGCGACGCCGGCCAGGCGATGGGCAACAGCCGGATGTTCTACCAGCAGTACCGCAGCGTCGGCGGGCGCAACGGCCACTTCGACTTCCCGGGCGGCGGCGACAACGGCTGGGGGACGTGGAGCGGGCAACTCGGCGCGATGTCGGGCGACATCGTCGGAGCCATTCGCTAAGGCGCGCGGCCCGCGGCTCGGGCGACCCCAGTGATCCGGCCGGTACGGTGTAATGGGCGCGGCACGGCTGCGCCCATGCCCACTCTGCTGGCGGGAGAACATGCCAACGAATGCCCGGCGTACACGCCACCGGATTCTCGCCTGGGCGGCCGCGCTGTCGGTGGCCGGCGTGGTGTTGCTGGTGCTGGTGGCGGTGGTGGTCTTGTTGCGCAGCCCGCAGGTGCCGCCCAGCGCCGTGCCGCCCGGGGTGTTGCCGCCGTCCTCGACGACGACCCACCCGCACAAGCCGCGGCCGGCCTTCCAGGATGCCTCCTGCCCCGACGTGGAACTGATCGCGGTTCCCGGCACCTGGGAGTCGTCGCGGGACGAGAACCCGCGCAGCCCGACGCAATTCCCGAATGCGCTGCTGCTCAACGTGACGGGGCCGATCAGCCAACAGTTTCCGTCCTCGCGGGTGGAGACGTACACCGTTCCCTACACGGCGCAGTTCCACAACCCGCTGAGCGGTGACACGCAGATGTCCTACAACGAGAGCCGGGCCGAGGGCACCCGCGCGACGGTCAGGGCGCTGACCGACATGACCAACAAGTGCCCGTTGACCAGTTACGTGCTGATCGGCTTCTCCCAGGGCGCGGTGATCGCCGGTGACATCGCCAGCGATATCGGCAACGGCCGCGGTCCGGTCGACGATGACTTGGTGCTGGGCGTGACGCTGATCGCCGATGGCCGCCGCCAGCCCGGTGTGGGCAACGACATCGGCCCCGACCCGCCGGGGGAGGGCGCCGAGGTCACCCTGCACGAGGTTCCGGTGCTGTCCGGGCTGGGACTGAGCATGACGGGTGGGCGCCCCGGCGGTTTCGGGGCGCTCAACGACAAGACCAACGAGATCTGCGCCCCGGGCGACCTCATCTGCGCCGCCCCGAACGAGGCGTTCAGCCTGGCCAAGCTGCCGAGCACCCTCACGACGCTGGCCGGCGGCGCGGAGGGGCCGGTGCATGCGCTCTATGCCACCACGCAGTTCTGGAGCCTGGACGGGGAACCGGCCACCGCGTGGACACTGAGCTGGGCGCGCGGAGCGATCGAGAATGCGCCGCATCCCAAACACGGGTAACCCGGCGGTGGACACGGCGCACGCCGGAACGGCGACGCGGCCGATGGGCGGTACCTTGTGATTTGGCGCGGTGATTTGGTGCGCCGGATACGGCGCCTTAACATTAAGAAAAATTTAAGAGCAATTAAGTCATCGGTAAGCGCTGTTGTGCCGGCCCCGGTCGGGCCGCGGCCGGAACCAAACCGGCGCCCGCGTGGGCCGGGCCGTTCGGAGGTAGGCCCGGGCGAAGGACAGACACAGACATAGCCCTCGACGACGTCGTGACAGGAGAACGGAATGGCGTACCACAACCCATTCATCGTGAATGGAAAGATCAGGTTTCCCGACAACCTCAATGTGGCTCGCCACGTCGAGCGGTGGGCCAAGGTTCGCGGCGACAAGCTGGCATACCGGTTCCTTGACTTCTCCACCGAGCGCGACGGCGTCGCACGCGACATCTCCTGGGCCAATTTCAGCAAGCGCAACCGCGCCGTCGCGGGCCGGCTGCAGCAGGTGACCCAGCCGGGCGACCGGGTCGCGATCCTGTGCCCGCAGAACCTGGAGTACCTCATCTCCTTCTTCGGTGTGCTCTACGCCGGGCGGATCGCGGTGCCGTTGTTCGACCCGGCCGAGCCCGGCCACGTGGGACGGCTGCACGCGGTGCTCGACGACTGCACCCCGTCGACGGTGCTGACCACCAGCGATTCCGCCGAGGGCGTCCGCAAGTTCTTCCGCAACCGCCCGGCCAGGGAGCGGCCCCGCGTGATCGCCGTCGACGCGGTGCCCGACGAGGTCGGCTCCACCTGGGAGCCGCCCACCGGCGGCGCGGACGACGTCGCCTACCTGCAGTACACGTCGGGCTCCACCCGCACCCCGACGGGCGTGCAGATCACCCACCTCAACCTGCCCACCAACGTGGTGCAGGTCCTCAACGCCCTGTCCATGGAGGGCAGGGAGGGCGACCGCGGGGTGAGCTGGCTGCCGTTCTTCCACGACATGGGCCTGATCACGGTGCTGCTGTCGCCGGTTTTCGGTCACCACATGACGTTCATGACGCCGGCCGCCTTCGTGCGCCGACCGGGGCGCTGGATCCGCGCCATGGCACGCCAGGACGAGAACGACACCGGCACGGTCATCTCGGTGGCGCCGAACTTCGCGTTCGAGCACGCCGCGCTGCGCGGCGCGCCCAAGGACGGGGAGCCGCCGCTGGACCTGAGCAACGTCCGGGGGATCCTCAACGGCAGCGAGCCGGTATCGCCGGCCTCGATGCGCAGGTTCTATGAGACGTTCAAGCCCTACGGTCTGCCGGAGACGGCGATCAAGCCGTCCTACGGCCTGGCCGAGGCGACGCTGTTCGTCTCCACCACCCCGATGAACGAGGCGCCGCTAGTCATCCACGTCGACCGGGACGCGCTCAACGAGCACCGCTTCGTCGAGGTCGCCGCCGACGCCCCGAACGCCGTCGCGCAGGTCTCCGCCGGCGTGATCGGTGTCGACGAGTGGGCCGTCATCGTCGACGCCGACGCTGCCACCGAACTGCCCGACGGCCACATCGGCGAGATCTGGCTGCATGGCAAGAACATGGGCGTCGGCTACTGGGGCAAGGAGGAGGAAACCACCGAGACTTTCAAAAACATCCTCAAATCGCGCACCAACCCGTCGCACGCCGAGGGCGCCTCCGACGCCGGGATGTGGGTCCGCACCGGCGACTACGGCGCCTTCTACCAAGGCAACCTCTACATCACGGGCCGGATCAAAGACCTGGTCATCATCGACGGCCGCAACCACTATCCGCAGGACCTGGAGCACTCGGCGCAGGAAGCCAGCAAGGCGTTGCGCACCGGCTACGTGGCCGCGTTCTCCGTCCCGGCCAACCAGTTGCCCAAGGAAGTGTTCGACAACCCGCACGCCGGCCTCAGATGCGACCCCGAGGACATCTCCGAGCAGCTGGTGATCGTCGCCGAGCGCGCCGCCGGCGCCCACAAGCTCGACTTCCAGCCCATCGCCGACGACATCCGGGCGGCCATCGCCGTCCGGCACGGCGTGACCGTCCGCGACCTGCTGCTGGTGCAGGCCGGGTTGATCCCGCGCACCTCCAGCGGCAAGATCGGCCGCCGCGCATGCCGCGCCGCCTACCTGGACGGCAGCCTGCGCAGCGGTGTGGGATCGCCGACCGCCTTCGCCTCCGAATCGAACTGACCCCGACCATGACCGACACAGAAGCCGAATCCTTGAACAACCCGCCCGCGAGCAAGACCGACCGGAGTGCCGGCGAGGCCGTGGCGCGCGGCGACGAAACGGGCGGGGCGAAGCGGCGCATAACAACCGTCCCCGAGATGCGGGAGTGGCTGCGCAACTATGTGGCCCGGTGCACCGGGCAGTCGCCCGATTCGATCGACGAGTCGGTGCCGATGGTTGAGCTGGGTCTGTCGTCGCGCGACGCGGTCGCCATGGCCGCCGACATCGAGGACATGACCGGTGTCACGCTGTCGGTCGCGGTGGCCTTCCAGCACCCGACCATCGAGTCGCTGGCCACCCGGATCATCGAGGGCGAGCCCGAAGGCGACCCGGCCGCCGGCGACAACGCGGACTGGTCGCGCAGCGGCCCCGCCGAGCGCGTCGACATCGCTGTGGTGGGCTTGTCGACCCGGTTCCCGGGAGACATGAACACCCCCGAGGAAACCTGGCTGGCGTTGCTGGAGGGCCGCGACGCGATCACCGACCTGCCCGAGGGGCGCTGGTCGGAATTCCTCGCGGAGCCGCGGCTGGCCGAGCGCATCGCGAACGCCCGCACCCGCGGTGGCTACCTGAAGGACATCAAGGGCTTCGACTCCGAGTTCTTCGCGGTGGCCAAGACCGAGGCCGACAACATCGACCCGCAGCAGCGGATGGCGCTGGAGCTCACCTGGGAGGCGCTCGAGCACGCCCGCATCCCGGCGTCGAGCCTGCGGGGCAAATCCGTCGGCGTCTACGTCGGCGTCTCCAGCAACGACTACCAGCTGCTGGCGGCGTCGGACCCCACGCTGGCGCACCCGTACGCGATCACCGGCACCGCCACCTCGATCATCGCCAACCGGGTGTCGTACTTCTATGACTTCCACGGCCCCTCGGTCGCGGTCGACACCGCCTGCTCCAGCTCCCTGGTGGCCATCCACCAGGCCGTGCAGGCGCTGCGCAACGGCGAATGCGACGCCGCGGTGGCCGGCGGGGTCAACGCGCTGGTCACCCCCGCGGTGACGCTCGGTTTCGACGAGATCGGCGCCGTGCTGGCGCCCGACGGGCGGATCAAGTCCTTCTCGTCGGACGCCGACGGCTACACCCGCTCCGAGGGCGGCGGCATGCTGGTGCTCAAGCGGGTCGACGACGCCCGCCGCGACGGCGACGCGATCCTGGCCGTGATCGCCGGCAGCGCGATCAACCACGATGGCCGCTCCAATGGGCTGATCGCCCCCAACCAGGACGCCCAGACCGACGTGCTGCGGCGGGCCTACAAGGACGCCGGCATCGACCCGCGCACCGTCGACTACATCGAGGCGCACGGCACCGGCACCGTGCTCGGCGATCCGATCGAGGCCGAGGCGCTGGGCCGCGTCGTCGGCAAGGGGCGTCCCGCCGACCGGCCGGCGTTGCTGGGTGCGGTGAAAACCAACATCGGGCACCTGGAGTCCGCCGCCGGCGCGGCCAGCATGGCCAAGGTGGTGCTGGCGCTGCAGCACGGCAAGCTGCCGCCGTCGATCAACTTCGCCGGACCGAGCCCCTACATCGACTTCGACGCGACGCGCCTGAAGGTGGTCGAGCAGGTCACCGAGTGGCCCCGCTACGGTGGCTACGCGCTGGCCGGGGTGTCCAGCTTCGGGTTCGGCGGCGCCAACGCGCACGTGGTGGTGCGTGAGGTCCTGCCGCGCGACGTGGTGGCCAAAGAGGAGCCGGAACCAACGCCGCAAGCCCCGGCGGTGGCTCCCGGGCCGCGCGCCGTCGAGGGGGGCTCGCCGCGTTTCGACGAATTCGGCGAGATCCTCGCCGAGGCCGCCGGCGCCCAAGAAGACGCCCAAGAAAAAGAGCCGGAGTTGCCGGGCCTCACCGAGGAGGCGCTGCGGCTCAAAGAGGCCGCGCTGCAAGAGCTTGCCGGGCAAGAACCATCGAAGCCGCTGATTCCGCTGGTGGTGTCGGCGTTTTTGACCTCCCGTAAGAAGGCCGCCGCCGCTGAGCTGGCCGACTGGATGGAAAGCCCCGAGGGCCGGGCGTCGTCGCTGGAGTCGATCGGCCGGTCGCTGTCGCGGCGCAACCACGGCCGCTCCCGCGCGGTGGTGCTCGCCCACGACCACGACGAGGCCATCCAGGGCCTGCGCGCGGTCGCCGACGGCAAGCAGCGACCGAACGTGTTCAGCGCCGACGGGCCGGTGAGCAGCGGCCCGGTCTGGGTGCTGGCCGGGTTCGGCGCGCAGCACCGCAAGATGGGCAAGAGCCTCTACCTGCGCGACCCGGTCTTCGCCGAGTGGATCGAGAAGGTCGACGCGCTGGTCCAGGACGAGCTGGGCTACTCGGTACTCGAGCTGATCCTGGACGACTCGCAGGATTACGGCATCGAAACCACGCAGGTCACCATCTTCGCGATCCAGATCGCGCTCGGTGAGCTGCTCAAGCAGCACGGCGCCAAACCCGCCGCGGTGGTCGGGCAGTCGCTGGGGGAGGCCGCATGCGCCTACTTCTCCGGCGGGCTGTCGCTGCGCGACGCCACCCGCACCATCTGCTCGCGCGCCCATCTCATGGGCGAGGGTGAGGCGATGCTGTTCGGCGAGTACATCCGGTTGATGGCGCTGGTCGAGTATTCGGCCGACGAGATCAAGACGGTGTTCGCCGACTTCCCCGATCTGGAGGTGTGCGTCTACGCCGCGCCCACCCAGACCGTCATCGGCGGCCCGCCCGCGCAGGTGGACGCGATCATCGCCCGCGCGGAGTCCGAGGGCAAGTTCGCCCGCAAGTTCCAGACCAAGGGCGCCAGCCACACCACGCAGATGGATCCGCTGCTCGGCGAGCTCGCCGCCGAACTGCAGGGCATCAAGGCGCTGCGCCCGACGGTGGGGATCTACTCGACGGTGCACGAGGGCAGCTACGTCAAGCCCGGCAGCGACCCGATCCATGACGTGGAGTACTGGAAGAAGGGCCTGCGCCACAGCGTCTACTTCACCCAGGGCGTCCGCAACGCCATCGACAGCGGCCACACCACCTTCCTCGAGCTGGCGCCCAACCCGGTGGCGCTGATGCAGGTGGGCCTGACCACGGCGGCCGCCGGCCTGCATGATGCCCAGCTGATCGCGACGCTGGCCCGCAAGCAGGACGAGGTCGAGTCGATGATCTCGGCCATGGCCCAGCTCTACGTGTACGGCCACGACCTGGACGTGCGCACCCTGTTCAGCCGGACCGCCCCGGGGCAGGCCGGCCCCGGAGAGTTTGCGAACATCCCGCCGACCCGGTTCCGGCGCAAGCAGCACTGGCTGGACGTGAGCTTCGCGCACGGCAGCAGCGCGGTGATCATGCCCGGTCACCACGTCGCGCTGCCCGACGGCCGGCACGTGTGGGAGTACGACCCGCGGGGTGAGCCGGATCTGCCCGCGCTGGTCAAGGCGGCCGCGGTCGACGTGCTTGCGGACGCGCAGCTGGCGGCCGCCGAGCAGCGGGCGGTGCCCGGCGACGGCGCGCGGCTGGTGACGACGCTGACCCGGCACCCCGGCGGCGCCTCGGTCCAGGTGCACGCCCGCATCGACGAATCCTTCACGCTGGTGTATGACGCGCTGGTCACCCGGGGCGGTTCCGGGTCGGCGCTACCGACGTTCACCGCTCAAGTCGGCGCCGGCCCGGCGGTCGCTTCTGCGCAGGCCGCGGGCGTCCGCGGCGACGCCCCCGCCGCCGAGGCCGAGACACTGACGGACAGCCTGACCAACCGGTACTTCTCGGCCGCCCAGGGCAAATGGTCGCCGGACTCCGGGGAGACCGTCGCCGAGCGCCTCGGCCTGATCGTCGGGTCGGCCATGGGCTACGAGCCCGAGGACCTGCCGTGGGAGGTGCCGCTGATCGAGTTGGGCCTGGACTCGCTGATGGCGGTGCGGATCAAGAACCGCGTCGAGTACGACTTCGACCTGCCCCCGATCCAGCTGACCGCGGTGCGGGACGCCAATCTCTACAACGTCGAGCAGCTGATCCAGTACGCGATCGAGCACCGCGACGAGGTCCAGCAGCTGCACGAGCACCAGAAGACGCAGACACCCGAGGAGATCGCGCGGGCGCAAGCCGAGCTGATCAGCGGTGCCGCGGCGGCGTCCCTGACCGCGCCCACCCCCGACCCGCAGCCCGCCCAGGCGCCCCCGGCCTCCGACGTTCCAGTCCCCCCGCCGCCGACGGATCCGTCGGGCCCGGCGGGCGCCTCGACCAATGGGGGTGGCCTGCCGAACCCGGAGGCGACGGCCGAAATGCTCAGCCGGGAGGCGGTGGCCAAGGCGCTGAGCTCCGACGTGCCGCCGCGCGATGCCGCCGAACGTGTCACGTTCGCCACCTGGGCGATCGTGACGGGCAAGTCCCCGGGCGGCATCTTCAATCCGCTGCCCGAAGTGGACGACGACACCGCCGCCAAGCTGGCGCAACGGCTTTCCGAGCGCGCCGACGGTCCGATCAGCGCCGCCGACGTGCGGACCTCGAACAATATCGAGGCGCTGGCCGACAAGGTGCGCGGCCACCTCGAGGCCGGGCAGATCGACGGGTTCGTGCGCACCCTGCGCGCGCGCCCGGAGGGCGGCACGAAACCCCCGGTGTTCGTGTTCCACCCGGCCGGCGGATCGACGGTGGTCTACGAGCCGTTGCTCAACCGGCTGCCGGCCGACACCCCGATGTACGGGTTCGAACGGGTGGAGGGCACCGTGCAGGAACGGGCCGCCCGGTACGTGCCCAAACTGCTGGAGCTCAACGGGGATACGCCGTTCGTGTTGGCCGGGTGGTCGCTCGGCGGCGCACTGGCCTACGCGTGCGCGATCGGGCTCCAGCGGATGGGCGCGAACGTGGCGTTCGTCGGCATGATCGACACCGTCCGGGCCGGCGAGGAGATTCCGCAGACCAAGGAGGAAACCCGCAAGCGCTGGGACAGGTATGCGAGGTTCGCCGAGCGCACCTTCAACGTGGAGATCCCCGCGATCCCCTACGAACAACTCGAAGAGCTCGACGACGAAGGTCAGGTGAAGTTCGTGCTCGACATCGTCCAGCAGAGCGGAGTGCAGATCCCGGGCGGCATCGTCGAGCACCAGCGCACGTCCTACCTGGACAACCGGGCGCTGGAGACGGTGCGGATCGAACCATACGACGGGCATGTCACCCTTTACATGGCCGATCGCTACCATGACGACGTCATCGAGTTCGAGCCGCGTTACGCCGTCCGTCAGCCCGACGGCGGCTGGGGCGAGTACGTCTCCGACCTCGAGGTGGTGCCGATCGGCGGCGAGCACATCCAGGCCATCGACGAGCCCTACATCGCCAAGGTGGCCGCACATCTGAGCGAGGCCCTGGACGAGATCGGGCGCCGCACGAGTGAGGTGGGCAACCAATGACGGACACAGCCGCG